>DNQL01000204.1 GCA_003500765.1 Elusimicrobiota bacterium
CCTACCCGGCGCTGGCCAGGCTGGCGCCGAACGTCATGGTCGAGGACGGGGCCGTGCCGCGCCCGAAGCTGCCCGAAGCGGCGGCCAGGGTCCGCGCCATACTCTCCGACTACAAGCTGACGGCCGGCCTCCTCTTCCACGCCGGCGACGGCAACCTCCATCCCAACGTAATTTACGACGAGCGGGACATAGAGGAGACGCGCCGCGTTCGCAAAGCCGGCCACGAGATACTGCGCGCCTGCATAGACCTGGGCGGCACCATCTCCGGCGAGCACGGCATCGGCGTGGAGAAGCGCCTGGCGATGAACTGGCTCTACGACCGGGCCGAGCTGGACCTTTTTTCGCGCGTAAAAGAAGCCCTGGACCCCAAAGACCTCGCCAATCCCGACAAGATAATACCCGTCTCCGACCGCCACGCCCGTAGGAAGGACGCGGCGCCGGCCGCCCGCTCCGCCGCGGCCTCCGCCCTGATAACCGAACTCAAGTACCGCGCGGCCCACGGGATAAAGTCCCGGGTGAAGGGACTGGGGACCCGCCTCTCCTCCCCGGCGGGAGAAGACGCGGGCCGCGACCTGGACGTCTCCGGGCTGAATTCCGTCCTGGAAATTTACGACGGCAACCTGACGGCGACCTTCGAGGCGGGCATACCGCTGCGCTCGCTTCGCTCGGAGCTGAAAGCCGTCGGGCTGGAAGCTCCCATGCCCAAGCTCGACGGCACGCTGGGCGGCCTCATCGCGGCCAAAGCGTGGACGGGCATACGCGACCTGCTGCTGGGGCTGCAACTGGCGCTGCCAGACGGCACCGTCTGCCGTCTCGGCGGAAAGTCGGTCAAGAACGTGGCGGGCTACGACCTGACCCGCCTCCTGTGCGGCTCGCTGGGAGCTTACGGCGTGATACTTTCGGCCACCATACGGCTCTGCCCCGCCGGAAAGTCCCCCCGCTTTCCCCACGGGGAAAGCCTCGCCGGGGAATTCGTCCCTTCGGACATCCATCGCCGGCTCAAGCGGGCCTTCGACCCTGAGAACCTGCTGAACCCCTGGATATACGGCTGAAAACATGAGCAAATACGAAGTCAACGAGATGTACGACGCCCACGCCGAAGGGGAGCTGCACCTCCCCTCGCTGCTGACGCACCTGGGAGAGAGGTCGCTCTACGACGCCGTCAGCCAGTGCAGCCGCTGCGGCTACTGCGAGACCGTCTGCCCCACTTATATGCTCACCGGCCGCGAACCCATCTCGGCCCGCGGACGCAACCAGCTCACCCGGATGATAATGGAGGGCAGGCTGGACGGCGCCGGTGCCGCCGCCGAGTCGCTGGACACCTGCCTTCTCTGCGGCGCCTGTTCCGAGGCCTGCTTCGCCCGGGTCCCCACGGCCGACATAGTCCTGGAGGGCCGCCGCGCGGCCCTGGGCCCCGCGCCGCGTTTCATCCCGGTATTCATCTCGCGGCTCATGCTGGAAAGACCGGGCCTCTTCGGCTTTCTTCTCAAGCTCGGCGCGCTGGCGCGCCGCACCGGCCTTCCGCGGCTGGCGGGAAAACTGGGATTCTTCCGGATTCTGGGGCTGGGCCCTCTGGAAAAGGCCGAAAGCGAGGCGCCGCGCATGCCCCTCACCTTCCTATCGGAGAAGCTGGCGGCCGACCCGGAACTGGCTGCCGGGAAGGACGATGCTCCCCGGGCCTGGGCCTATTTCGCCCCCTGCGGGCCCAATTACCTGTTCACCGAAGTCGGGGAGGCCACCGTCGCGCTGCTCAAGCGTTTCCTCGGCCGCGGCGTCTTCTTCCATAATTCCTGCTGCGGCCTGCTGGCCTACAATTACGGCGACATACGCCACGCCAGGGATTTCGCCCGACGGAACATAGAAAAATACGAGGAACTTAAGGGGCTCCATGGCGAGATCGGCGTCATAGGCGACTGTTCCTCCTGCGTCGCTTTCATGAAGACCTACGAGCAGCTCTTCACGGCCGAACCGGAGTGGCGGAACCGGGCCGCGGCCTTCTCCGCCGCCGTACGCGACGCCATAGAGGCCGTCCCCCCGGCCGCCATGACCCACGCTTCCAAAGAGGCCCTGGCCGAAGCGGGCAGGATAACCTACCACGATTCCTGCCGGGCCTGCCACGGGCAGGGCATAAGGAAAGAGCCCCGCGAAGCCCTCAGGACACTGGCGGGCAAGCGCTTCACCGAGCTGCCTGAAAGCGACTGGTGCTGCGGCGGGGCGGGCGCTTACTCTTTCACACAGCCGGAGATGTCGGAGCGTATACTCAGGCGCAAGACCGCTAATATCGCCTCGGTGCGGGCCGACACTGTGGCCGTGGGAGCCACCTCGTGCCTGCTGCAGATAAACGCCGGCCTCAGGCGCGACTACCCCTCCGCGAAAGCGGTCCATTACACGCAGCTGGCGGAAAAGCTCACCCGGCCGGCCGCATAGCCCCCGGCGGAACAACGAGCCTCCGGCTCCGCAGGTGCCGTGCGCTATGCCGCCCGGCCACCGACCGCGGCGAATCTCCGCAAGGCGAGGAGAAGCGCCCCCTGATCCGGCCCCCTGCCAAGTAGCCTCCCCGAATGCTACAATATAAGGATGACACGGGCTGAAGACCTGGAAAAAAGGCTCGAGCTGCTGGTCAAGTTCGGCGGCAGCATAGGCACCGAGACCCATATCCACAAGCTGATCGAGCTAATCGCCGATCAGGTCAAGACCATACTGGCCTGCGACCGCTGCACGGTCTTCGTCATAGACCGCCACACCAACGAGCTCTGGTCCCAGGTGGCCCAGGGCATCAACCAGCACACCGAGATCCGCATCCCCTACGGCCGCGGCATAGCCGGCCACGTGGCCGCCACGGGCCAGGTGATGAACATCATCGACGCCTACGGCGACGCGCACTTCAACCAGGACACCGACCGGCTGACCGGCTACCGCACCCACACGATACTGGCCGTCCCCCTGCGCAACATAAACGGCAAGATCATCGGCGTATTCGAAGTCATCAACAAGCTGACGGGCGCCTTCAACAAGGACGACGAGGGCATACTGCAGCTGCTCGGTTCAATAGCCTCCTCGGCCATCGAGAACGCGCAACTCTACGAGAGCCTGTCGAAGTCCCAGCTCGAGACCATCTACCGCCTGGCCGTCACCGCGGAATACCGCGACCAGCAGGACACGGCCATACACCTGCGCCACATCAGCGAATACTCCGCCCTGCTGGCCGAGAGCGTCGGCCTGCCGCAGAAGGAGATAGAGAACATCCGCTACGCCAGCCCCCTGCACGACATCGGCAAGGTGGGCATAGCCGACGCCATACTTCTCAAGCCCGGCAAACTGACCGCCGACGAGTTCGAGGAGATGAAGAAGCACACCCTCTACGGGGCCAAGATACTCTGCAACGCCGAGAGCACGCTCCTGCAGATAGCCTGCAAGATCGCCGGCTCGCATCACGAGAAGTACGACGGCACCGGCTACCCGGCCAGGCTGCGCGGCGAGCAGATCCCGATCTACGCGCGCATAGTCTCGGTGGTGGACGTCTTCGACGCCCTGTGCATGCCGCGCGTCTACAAGCCCAAGTGGGAGCCCGAGCGGGCCCTGGAATACATAAGGGGCGAGAGCGGCAAGGCCTTCGACCCCATGGTGGTGGACGCCTTCGAGCGGGTCTACGACCAGGTCATCAAGATCTACTCCCTTTCCGACGCCAAGACCACCGTCATCCCGGGCATCACCCGGGAGATAAACCGCCACAATTACTGACCCGGCAAGCCGCAGCGAGCTTCAGCCCCGCCGTCCCCCGGCGGGGCTGAAACTTTTCAGGCCGCGGCGCATCTAAATTTCGAAGGGGCGCGGGCCCCGGCACATCCTGCGGGACCGGAGGACGTTATGAACGAGATGAAGATCACTTTTCCGGGAGGTAAAAGGGTAGCGGCCCTTCTGAACGGTTTTGAAATATTGACGGACCAGCCCCGGGCCGGGGGAGGAGAGGGGGCGGCACCGGCCCCGTTCGATTTCTTCCTGGCCTCTCTCGGCACCTGCGCCGGCATTTATGTGCTCGGATTTCTGCAGGCCCGCGGCCTATCCGCCGAAGGCCTGGAGATGACCCAGGCCATGGAATGGGATCCGGAGACGCATCTCATGAAAAAGGTCTCCTTCAACATAAAGATCCCGCCCGGGGTACCGGAGAAATACAGGGACGCGATAGTAAAGGCGGCGGAAAGATGCGCGGTAAAGCGCACGCTGCACTCCCCGCCGGAGTTCGAGATAACCGCCGGCTAGGCCCTTCCCCGGCAAAAGAAAAGGCGGCCGCGCGGCCGCCTTTTTCACGCCCCGGCGGGCGCTCGTCAGACCTTTATCTTGGCTATGGCCAGGCTGACCAGGACGAACTCCCCGCCGACCACGAAATATATGAGCGCGCCCCATTCAAGAGGGACCTGCGTGACCAGGAAAGCGGCGACGGAAAGGCCGGCGGCGGTCAGCGCGGAGATGGACACCACCCTGCGGCGGGAGAACCCCAGCGCTTCCAGCCGCAGCGCGTAGTGGTCCTTGCTGCCGATGAACGGCGAATGCCCCCGCCTGAGCCGCATGACCGAGACGAAGATGGTGTCGTAGATGGGCAGGGCAAGGATGAAGAGCGGCGCGTAGACGCCCAGCGGGTTCAGCCCGGTATAACTGGTGCCCATCGCTATCACGGCCAGCGTATAGCCGCAGAACAGGCTGCCCGAATCTCCCATGAAGATCTTGAGCCGCCGCGAAAAGTTGTAGGGCAGGAAGCCAAGCGCGGCGCCCGCCAGGGCGGCCGAGGCGAAATTGACGTAGATGGACTCCGAAGGCAGGGCGATGAGCAGGAAACCCGCCGCAGCCAGGGCGGCCTGGCTGGCCGAGAGCCCGTCCATGATGTCGATGATATTGAAAGCGTTGGAAACGCCCACGATCCAGAACACGCTGAGAGCCGCCGCCAGGTAGGAGGGCTGGATGAAGTCTATTTTTATCCCGTAGAAGACCGTGAAGAAGGCCACGGCGAACTGCACCGCGAACTTGGTCTTCACGCCCAGCCCGTGAGGCTTGCGCAGGTCGTCCACGAGGCCCAGCAGCAGCATCACCGCCCCGCCGGTCAGCAGGACGCGCAGGTCGCGCAGCGTGCCGGTGGGGAAATCGGTCAGGAAGCGTATGGCTATCAGGGAAGCGGCGAAGGCGGCCGCCACGGCCACGCCGCCCAGCAGAGGGGTCGCGACCTTATGGGTCTTGACGTGGGTGGTCGGGGCGTCCATATGGCCGAACCTGACGGCCAGCGCGCGCAGGGCCGGAGTGAGCGCCAGGGAAAGGACCAGCGCGCCCAGGAAACAGGCGAGGTAAAGGCTGAAATTCTGTACCAGTATTTCCATAAGTCCGGCCGGCCTTTACCGCCCTATACCGTGAAATCCCCCCGGCGCAGGGATAATCTCAGGGCGATTATCTTCATTACGCCCCGGACCGCGTCCCTGTAGTTGATCTTTTTGCCTTCTTCCCGGGAACGGGGGGCGTAAGCTATGGGGATCTCCATGAAGCGCAGGCCCAGGAAAGCCGTCTTGCATGACAGCTCGGCCTCTATCTCGAAGCCGCCGGAGGAAAGGCGGAAACGGCGCAGCTCCGCCGTCCGGAAAGCCTTGTAACAGGTGTAGGAATCGGTCATCCTGACCCCGAAAAAAACCGAAACCAGCGTCGACAGCAGGTTGTTGCCGGCCAGGTAAAGCCGGCTGTAGGTCTTGACCCGGTCGGAAAGCATGCGCGAGCCGAAGACGGCGTCCGCGCGCCCCTCGGCTATGGGCCTGACCACTTCGGGGATCTGCAGCGGGTCGTATTCCAGGTCGGCGTCCTGGACTATGACGGCGTCCCCCGCGGCGGCGTCGAAGCCGGTTATAAGCGCCCCCCCCTTGCCCCGGTTGCGGTCGTGCTTTATCAGCCTGAGTTCATAGGGGAAAAGCCTCTCCGCTATGGCCTTGTCCAGCCATTCCCTGGAGCCGTCCGACGAACCGTCATCCACGACCACGACTTCCTTGTCGAGAGGGACGCCCTTGATCCTTTCCAGGACCGCGGGCAGCGTCCGCATCTCGTTATAGGCAGGTATTACGATGGAAACTTTCATTAGCGGGGGTCCCGGCGGCTCCGGGAGACTCAATTATACAATAAAGACCCTTTTTTTATAGAATTGGGGTGCGGGCGGCAGGAAGCGGCCCCACGGAGGCAAAACCGATGAAAGTTCCCATGGTAGACATGCTGGCCGGGTACCCCCCCATAAAAGAAGAGATCGAGAACGCGGTAAAGGCCGTGTTCAACAAAGCCAATTTCATACTTGGAGAGGAAGTCAGGAAGTTCGAGGCCGAATTCGCCGCCCATAACGGCGCCAAGCACTGCGTCGGCGTGGCTAACGGCACCGACGCGCTGCGCATGGCCTACATAGCCGCCGGGATAAAACCGGGCGACGAGATAATCACCTCCCCCTTCACCTTCATCGCCACCTCCGAGACCATCTCGCAGGTCGGCGCGGTGCCGGTGTTCGCCGATATCGACCCCGTCACCTTCAACCTCGACCCGAAGTCGGTCGAGAAAAAGATAACCCCGAAGACGAAGGCCATAGTACCGGTGCACCTCTACGGCCTGCCCTGCGACATGGACGCCTTCATGGCGCTCGCCAGGAAGCACGACCTCATCGTCATCGAGGACACCGCCCAGGCCTTCACCGGCAAGTATAAGCCGGCCGGCGGCGACTGGAAGTACCTCGGCACCCTGGGCCACTGCGGCACCTTCAGCTTCTTCCCGGCCAAGAACCTCGGCGCCTTCGGCGACGGCGGCGCGGTCACCACGAACGACCAGAAGATCTACGATACGCTGATACAGCTGCGCAACCACGGCAGCAAGGTCCGCTATCACCACGAGATGGAGGGCTTCAACAGCCGCCTCGACACCGTGCAGGCGGCGGTGCTCTCAATACGCCTGAAGCACGTGGAGGGTTGGACCGAAATGCGCAACCAGGTCGCGGCTAAATACGCCAAAAACCTCGAAGGCGTCTGCGTGACCCCTGTCGTGCCGGCCAACGCCCGCCACTCGTTCAACTACTACACCATACGTTTCGACTCCAAGTCCAAACGCGACAACGCGCAGAAACACCTGACCGAGCAGGGCATCGCCAACCAGATCTACTACCCGATAGCGCTGCACCTGCAGGAGGCCTACAGGCACCTGGGCGGCAAGCGCGGCGACCTGCCGGTCTGCGACGAGGTCATGGACACCGTCTTCTCGCTGCCGATGTACCCGGAGCTGACCGACGGGCAGATAAAGACGGTCACGGACGCGGTCAAAGAATCGGCCGGCGTCAGGATATAAGGCGGACAGCCGCCGCCAGATGCAGACCGGCACTTACCCCGGCGGCGAGTTGGAACTCTTCGCGGCCGCCGAAAACTGGAAAACCTACGTCAAGTCCCAACTGAGCCCCTATCTCCAGGGAAACGTCCTGGAGGTAGGGGCCGGCATCGGTTCCACCACCGGGTATCTTTGCGGGCCGGGTAAAGGCCGCTGGGTCTGCCTGGAGCCGGACCCGGAAATGGCGGAACGGCTTTCAAGGGCCGCGTCGTCCGGCGGCCTGCCGGCGCGCTGCGAGGCCGTCAAAGGCACTATCGCCGACATCCCCCCGGGCGCCCTTTTCGACGCCGTCATCTACATCGACGTCCTGGAACATATAGAGGACGACGCCGCCGAACTTCGCGCGGCGGCGGCCATGCTCTCCGGCGGCGGCAGGCTGATAGTGCTGGCTCCCGCGCATCAGTTCCTTTACACCGCTTTCGACAGGGGAGTGGGCCATTTCAGAAGGTATTCACTGGGAGACCTGGCCCGCATAGCGCCGCCGGGCCTGGAAGCGCTGAGGCTCGATTACCTGGACAGCGCCGGGCTGCTGGCCTCCCTGGGCAACAGGCTTCTTTTGCGCAGCGGCATGCCGACCGCCGGGCAGATACGTTTCTGGGACAGTTTTCTGGTAAGAATATCCAGGAGGCTGGACCCGCTGCTCGCGCACAGGCTGGGCAAATCGGCGCTGGCCGTCTGGCGCAGGCCCTGAGACGGAGGAGCGGTCAGCGGGCCGGCGCCCGTTTGTTCCGGAATATCCTGGTGGTAACCTGGGTCAGCCTGACCTGCCTTGACTCCTGCACCCTGTACAGCGGCAGGAAAAAGCGGGACAGCGGGCGGCTGAAAACCTTCACTTCTTCGAAATCTTCCTCCAGCTTCGCGAGGGCCCTGGCGGCCCCCGGTTCGCCGCGGGCCATGTTCTTGGCGGCCTGATCGTATTCCGCTTCGGACAGGATAAGATACTCGGCCGGCCCGGCGACAGCGGGAAGAGCCTCTATCGCCTCCGTAAGCGAGCCCTGGGACGTTCCGCCGGTCAGGAGCCGGTAGGGCGCGTCGTAACGCCTCAGCTCGGGCGGCGTCCAGCTGTCATTCTTAGGCATAGCGACCGGGGAGCCGGCCGGGATATTTTCCGCGACCCACTCGCCCGCCATGGTTATGACGCTGGGCCGGAGAAAAAAACTCTGCAGGTAGGCCGCGTAGGAAAAAGTATAGGCGGCCACGGAAATAACGAGCGCCTTCCCCCAACCGCGGTCGAAGATCCGGTCGGCCAGCGCGCCGGCCGCCAGGGCCATGACGGGCAGCAGCGGCATGCAGTAGTTCAGCAGCTGTTCCGTGGGAGCCGCGAATTTAAGGAAATACACCGCGGCGAACAGGACCAGGATAAGGTCTTCGCGGGACCGCCTGAGGGCCATGAGAAAAAGACCGGCTGAACAGAAGAGGAACATCGGCCAGCCGAGGGAGACCGGCAGCGTGTATCCCAGGTATTCCGCGTATCCGGCCAGGGGGTCGGACGGCCAGGCCCCCTTGGACGCCACTGCTTTCATATAGCCCAGCGAATCGGTGAAACGCAGTATCAGGTAAGGGTTAACGGCGAGGAACACGACAGCAGCGGATCCTCCGGCCGAAAGCAGGCGGGGAAAAGACGAAAGGGCCGACCGGAGGCCGCCGGCGGAAAAAATCCAGGCCAGCACGACCGGCAGGGCAAAAACGACTCCCGTGTATTTGGATACCGCGGATAATCCGACAAAAACGCCGGCGAGCAGGTAATCGCGGGCGCCGCCGCCGGCTGATATTCTGAAAGCGCAGCGGAGAGCCAGCGCTCCCCAAAAAAGCATTATGCCGTCCGGCTTAAGGATGGAACCCATCCAGGCGCTGACGTAGAATACGGAAAAAGCGGCGGCTGAAAAAACCGCGGCCCTGGTCCCGCCTGTTCCCAGGGCCGTGAAGAAGATGACCAGCGCGGTGGCCGCCGCGAAAAAGGCGGTCATCAGCCTTCCCGACATATATAGTTTGTCGGCCTCTCCCAGGTGGGACATTATGAAGTCACGGTCGCCGAGACGGAGGAGCCCGGTCAATTGCATCCCTTTGGCGACCGCGCCCTGAGCGTAGGGAAGAAAAGTCCCCCAGAAAAGAGAATCCCCGGGATAAAAGTCGAATGAAGAAGGGTCCATCCCCTCAAGGGAGTACATGGTTATGGACTCGTCGGGGTGGAAGGTGGCCAGGCGCCTCGTTTCGGAAGGAAGTCCGCTGCGCAGTCCCGCGACCCGCAAGAGCAGGGCGACCAGGAAAATGACCGCCAGGGTCAGCTTAAGGCTTCGCGGCATACCTGCCGGACAGGCGGTTGAAGGATATTTTCAATAATCCGAGAGAGGAAGTCCAGATGTCGCGCAGAAGCCGCACCTTGGACTCGGCGGAGTGGGCCCAGCGCACCGGGACCTCGGTCACCGGGTAACCGAGGCGGGTGGCCAGGTAGAGGATCTCGGCGTCGTAGCTCCAGCCGTCGATAAACTGCCGGCCGAAGATCTCCCGGACGGCGTCCTTCCTGAAACATTTAAAACCGCAGGTGAAATCGGAGTAGGAAGTGCCCAGCATCAGATTGCTGAGAAATGTGAACCCTTTACCGAAGAACTCCCGCAGGAAAGGCTGACGTTTCTCCACGGACGCGCCCGCCATCTTCCTGGAACCGATCACGGCCGGCTCGCCCCTCTCGAGGCAGGGGATGAATTTGGCGAATTCCTCCACCGGCGTGGAGAAATCGGCGTCCATGAAAATGGCATAGTCCCCGGACGACGCCAGCATGCCGGTGCGCACCGCGGCGCCTTTGCCCCGGTTGGCGCGATGGGACAGCACAGAGAGCCCTGAGCCGGGCCCGAAAGCGGACCGGGCCGCCTCGGCCGTGCGGTCGGAAGACCCGTCATCCACTACTACCAGGTCCCAGGCGAAGCCAAGCGAGTCGAAATAAGCGCGCAGTGAAGCGATCGTGGAGAAGATCCGCTTCTCCTCGTTATAGGCGGGAATTACCACGGTAAGACTGAATTTTTTGCTCATGCGTACCCGCCAATGTTAGCAAATTTGGCCGCGCCGGGGCCCCGTTCAAAATCACTCCGGCCTATCTACAGGGGGCGCCTGCCTAGACGGAGAATGGCTTTTTCCGCAGCCCCGGCCCCGGCGCGGCCGGGGCCGGCGTTTTTCAGGGCCGAACGGTAGAGTTCCGCGGCTTTTTCAGTTTCACCGCCGCGCTCCATTATGGCCCCCAGCCCCATCAGCGCCGGGAAATAGGCGGGGTTCTTTTCCAGGGCGCGGCCGAAATCCGCCCGGGCCCCCGCGTCGTCGCCGGAAAGAGACCTGAGAACGCCCCGGGAGTTGAGCAGCGCCGCGGAATCCGGCCAGGCCGACAGCGCGGCGCCGGCGGCGCTTATCCCCTCCCCATAAGCCCCGGCGGACTGAAAAGCCTGCATGGCCAGCTGCCATCCGGCTTCGGACAAAGGCCCGCGCGACGCGGCACGCGCCAGTTCCAGGGCGGCCGCTTTTTCTCCGCGGGACGCGTATAGCAGGGCGCCGGCGGCCAGCGGATAAGGATCCGCCTTCAGATCGCGGGAAAATTCTTCGAGGGCGGCCGCGGAATATTCCTCCTCTCCCAGCCATATCAGGGCGTAAGGCAGATTTCCGGGCGACGACCCGTACAGCAGCCGGGCGGCTTCGCGGCGGTCCACTGAGCCGGGCTTTAGTATAAAAAGGGCGGCCGCCGCCCTCAGGGGCCCGCCGGGGTCAATCCCGTTATGAGAGGAAAAAGCGTCCACTATCTCCCCCGGGGGATGTCGCAGCGCCAGCAGCCGGCCCGCGGGACCGGGGACGCCC
>DNQL01000224.1:0-750 GCA_003500765.1 Elusimicrobiota bacterium
GGCCATCAGGACGGCGCCGGCGCGCAGGGCGGTCAGGTACCAGGGGGCGGCCTCGCGCCGCAGGGCGGCCAGCACGGCCAGCTTCAGCCCCGCAGGGGCTTTTATCCCCGGCAGGGCGGCTATGGCGGCGGCTATCTGGTCTTCACGGTCGTTCATTTCAGGTCTCCACAGGTAATACGGTCCGCGGCGGCGGATGGTTGCATCAGTTTTTCCCTCATCATGGCCCGGGCGCGGGACAACCGGGCTTTAACCGTCCCCTCCGGCACGCCCAGGACCCCGGCCAGTTCGGCCCCGTCCAGGTCTTCCTTATATTGAAGCAGGAGTATCTCGGCGTATATGGGCGGCAGCGTGGCCAGGGCCTTCTCCACCAGGGCGGTCTCGAAAGCCAGCGGGCCGTGGTCGGGGGCGGAGGACGCGGCGTCGGCCACAGCCGCGCCGGCCTCGTCGTCTATGGAAATGTCGGGGCGCCGGGCGCGCAGCAGGTCCATGCAGCGGTTATGCATTATGGTGAAAAGCCAGGTCTTGAAAGGGCGGGATTTATCGTAGGAGGCGAGATTGCGGAAGGCCCGGACGAAGGCGTCCTGCGCGGCGTCCTCGGCGTCCTGCGGGTTCCTGAGCAGCCGCAGCGCGAAGGCGTACAGCCGGTCCTGGTAAAGGCCGATGACCTCACCCAGGGCGGACTCCTCCCCCCTCAGACAGCGGTCTATCAGTTCGGCTTCTTCCATATTTGGGGACACAATACCTATTTCC
>DNQL01000224.1:818-2851 GCA_003500765.1 Elusimicrobiota bacterium
CGAAATAGGTATTGTGTCCCCAATATCCTCATTATTGTAGAATATGGTCCACAGGGGGAGCACAATGAAAAAGATAAAGAGCGTGGCTTTTAAGGCCGCCGACAAGAACCGGCGCCAGGAGCGCTTCGATTCGTTCAAGAAGCGGCTTTTCTACATTTTCGGGCAGCTGCAGTCGCGCGGCTGGGTGCGCACCGGCGAGCTGGCGGAGGTCTTCAATGTCTCCAGCCGCACGGTGCAGCGCGACCTGGAATCGCTGCGCCAGGACCAGGTGATCCGCGCCGACGAGACCGAGCAGGGCCGCTGGCTGTTCAACGGCGAGACGCAGTCTTTCCTCAAGATGAACGTGACCGACCATGACGCGGCCACGCTGGCGTTCATCTACAAGCTCTCCAAGATCTTCGGCGGCGAGGTGAACAAGTCGGTGCTGCAGTCCATCGACAAGCTCTTCCTGCTCGACGAGACCTCCTACCCGTTCTTCATGATAACCCCGCGCGTGAAGAACCCGGACATGACGCTGCCTTTCTACAAGGACCTCTACCGCGCCATACAGGAAAAGCTGATGATGAACCTGACCTACCGCAAAGGCGGCGGCACGGCGACGGTGAAGGGCGCGCCTTTCGCGCTGATAATGTCGGAGGGGCTGTGGTACCTGGGCTACCTGCCCGGCGAGCCCGGCAAATTCAAGGACATCCGCACGGTCCGCTACGCCAATATCGTATCGGTGGAGCCCATCGAGGACGAAACTTACGAGAAGCCCGAGTGGGTCAAGGACGCCCTGCGCAACGCGCGCAATATCTGGTTCGGCACGCAGGCGCCGGTGAAGGTGGTGCTGGAGGCCGACAACTATGTCCGCGATTATTTCGAGGCCTGCGATTATTTTCCGCAGCAGAAGATAGGGAAGAAAGGGGCCAAAACATTTCCGATAGAATGCCGCATCAGTCATCCCAACGAGGCGCTGTCGAATATACTGCGCTTCCTTCCTTATATAAGGGTGGTCTCGCCGCCCGATCTGAAAGCGCAGGTCCTGGAAAGGGTGAAAACCTACTTAAAGAAATAATGAACGCGCGCGGCGAGGCCGCCGCGTCCTGCCCCTCAGGTCAGAACGCCGTCCTGCGCCAGGTCCCATATGTACATGCAGACGGCGGCCAGTATTCCTTTTGAGATAAAAGTCGAAAGGAGCACCTGCCAGCTTACTCCCGCAAATCCGGTCTGGGTGAACCAGGGCCAGACGGCCATCCCGACGCCGACTATAAGAAACGCGAGGAAAAGCGGGAAGGCCGCTTTTTTCATCCGGAACAGGAGCACCGCGCCGGCCAGGCCCGCTATGGAACTCACCACGGTGAGCCCCCATTCGAAGGGTGTCACCCGGGCCAGGAGGGCCTGGTTCTCCGGGGAGATCTGGGCGGCCCCGGAATAGATGAAATAGAGCGCTAAAAGAGCGCGGGTTATGGTCGCGAAATAGAATATCGAGATGACCCACACCAGCAGCGGACGCTTCGCTTTGACTGTTATCGTTTCTTCCATATTTCCCCTCCCCTACGGCGACCGGCGGCGGATCCCCGGCAAGGAGCCGGACGCCGGCGGAGCGCTTAGTTCATAATATCAAAAAGCGGCGCGGACGGGCGCAAGAGGGGTGCGACACTACGCTGTCGCGCCCCTCTTCTACACTATTTCCACGATACTTTACGGCCTCATCGCGGAAATGGAACGCTTAGGGGGAATCATGAGGTGGACGCTTAAAGAGTGGGCGAGCGAGAGCTTCAAGGCGGAGAAGAACGACGGCAGCGAGGTATATGTTTACCGCGCGCCGGTCTGGAACGACTTTTTCAAGCGCGGCGGCGCGCCCGGCTACGAGGTGCATTACCACGGCAGCCCGATAGCGCGCATCTATTTCGACAGGAAAGGCGCGACTGTGAAGGCGCTGGAAGCGGGCAAATGCTGGCCGGAGATATCGGACCTCGACCTCATCGAGATAGCCCTGCGGCTGGGCAACGCGCGCCGGCTGCGGCCCGGCGCGGCGGCCTCGCTCAATT
>DNQL01000073.1 GCA_003500765.1 Elusimicrobiota bacterium
GGCCCTGGCCGAGGCGGCGTCGAGCGCCCGCGCGCCGGCCTCCCTCATTTCTATCCCTCTGGAGATAGCGAAACCCGTGAAAAGCGGTATCCCGGCTTCCAGCGAGGCCTGATAATTTGACGCCGGCTCCGGGTCGTTTATCGTGGCCATCGAGGCCATACTGAAAGTGCCCTGCTTCATGGCCGAGGCAAAGGCGTACACCGGCTCGTCGCCGCGGGTATAGGCCGATTTTACCGCCAGACGGGGCAGGCGGTTGTTCCGGGCTTCGCCGAGAAGGGCCCCGGCTTCGTCTTTTTTTGCCCGCATCAGCTCCAGGTCGCTGCTGGACCGCAGCCCCTCCCTGACAGCCTCTTCGAGGCCCAGCGCCGACGCCTGCAGGGGCAGGGCCGCCGCCAGAAAGTACGGAAAAATCGCGATTTTGATCATATTCCCTCCGCCGGGATGTTATCCCGGACGCAATTGAGATGCGGAAAAGACTGAAAAGTTTCACTCCCCCGGGCATATTTTACAAATACTGGACATTATGTACAGGGTATCGGGGGACGCCGAACGGCCCTTGACAAGTCAAGTCAAATCCTCAAAACTATTAACATGAGAGCCGCGACCGCCATATTCCTGCTCCTGTCGCTGCCGCTGTCCGCGGCGGCGGGGAACAAGACCATTTATGGCGACGACAGCCGGCTGGATTTCTTCGAGGTGACCAATGGCCTGGAGCGCGCCGCCATGATGAAGGCCGTGTCCATCTTCCGGGCCACCGCCCTGGAGGAGGACGGCGATGGTTTCAAGGTGAAGGGCAGCGTTTTCGGCTCCGAGGCGCGGCGGCTCTGCCCCGGACAGAGGTTCTTCGAGCAGCGCGGAGCGTCCTATTGTTCCGGCACGCTCATAGGCCCCGACCTGGTCCTTACCGCCGGCCACTGCATGGGGGAGAAGGAGAAGCCGGCCAACAGGTGCGATACCGCCCGCTTCGTTTTCGGTTTCGCGGTGGAGCGCAGGGGGGAAGTCCCCGAGCGGGTATCGGCCGCCGATGTTTACTCCTGCTCCAAAGTGGAGATATATTCTTACGACGGCAGGACCGATTTCGCCGTGGTGCGGCTGGACCGGGCCGTAAGCGGCAGGACTCCCGCTAACATATATACCCGGGAGCTCCCGGCGGAGGGCCGCCGGATCTTCACGGTGGGCGGTCCCTACGGCCTGCCGCTCAAGGTGCTAAATGACGCCACCGTGCGCGCCGTGGAGGAGGAGAAAGGCTGGTTCCGCACGAACCTGGACAGCTCCGGCGGCAATTCCGGCGGCGGCGTGTTCAGTTCCCTTACCGGCCTGCTGCTTGGGGTCCATACCGCCAGTTTTGACCCCGACCTGGTGGAGATCCCGCTGCCCGCGGGTCACGGCCTGCCCGAGACCGACGCCAGGGTCAAAGAGGGTAAATGCAAGGTTATCACCAGGCTGGACCAGGACGGCGGCCGGGGCAAGAAAGCTTACGGCCTTTCGGCCATCCCCGGCCTGGCCGAACTGGTCGCGGGCGGGCCCGCCCGGGCCTCCGTTGCGGCCGAAGAGCTGCCGGATATTTCGGCCGATATGCCGGACATCTCCAGGTTCGGCTCCCTCGAATAATAGCTTAAAGACCTTAAAATACGCTGAAGGCCCGGCCTTGACAGCGTTCTTATCTCTGCTATACTTTATAAGGTTAGTGGGTCCTAAGTCCTATTTTGACGGGGGTCCAAGGGCCCGGCCAGATATAGGACTAAGGGCCTTTGATTAAAGTCAAACAGCGCGCCAGAATATAACAGAGGATAATATGAAAAGGCCGTTGACCATCTCTTTCCTTATAGCCCTGCTGGCGGCGTCTTTCGCCGCGGCGGGTTCTTTCGAGGACCTTTACAGGAACGCCGCCGGCGCCGAAGGCGTCGCGGCCCCCGTCGCCATACCTGAAGCCGGCGCCGTAGCCGCCGTCCCCGCGGAAGAGCCTGCCGCCGCCGAAGAGCGCGAGTGGCTGGTCCTGGTCTTCATCAGCGGCGTGAACGACCTGGGCATACTCAATTTCGCCAACGACGACGTCAACGAGATGGAGCAGGTCGGCTCCACGGACAAGGTCGCCGTGGTCGTCGAATACAATATCCTCTCCACGGACGGCTCCGCCGCCAATACCCTGCAGTTCCAGCGCGGCGCCAAGACCCTGCATGTCCAGCGCGACGCGGACCCCGCCATCACCTCCCCGGTCATCCACGAGAGCAACGACCTGGACATGGGCAGCTGGAGGCACCTGGTAAAATTCGCCCGCCGCAATATCCTGCGCTTCCCAGCTAAGAAGGTCCTGCTGGTGGTCTGGAACCACGGCTCCGGCACGCTGGGTATCGCCAGCGACGACGTCAGCGGAAATAAGATCTCCGTCCGCGACCTGGGCCGCGCCCTGGGCCAGATCAAGTCGGCCAAGGGCGGCAAGATAGATGTCCTTGCCACTGACGCCTGCCTGATGCAGATGGCCGGCGTCGCCTACGAGCTGAAAGACCACGCGGACGTGGTGGTCGGTTCGGAAGAGATAATCGCCGGCCCCGGCTACCCCTATCACACCATGCTGGCCGCGATCAATGCCGACCCCGGCATGGACGCCGCTGGCATGGGCCGCGCGCTGGTCTCCCGCTACGACGCCGCCTACGCCAACTCCCGGGCGACCCTTTCCGCACTTCGCACCGACCGACTGGGCGGCTTTGTTCAGCGGCTCGACGCCTGGACCGCCGCCGTCATGGCCGACCCGGCCGCCATGAGCGCCGCCGCGTCC
>DNQL01000247.1 GCA_003500765.1 Elusimicrobiota bacterium
TCCCGGAAGCGGGCGTGGCCGACGGCGCCGGAGCCGCGGTCGAGCCGTATGAGCCGCGACGAATCCCGCGGCTCCGCGGGCCCGGGCGCTATCAGCGGCTCTATCTCGAGGGTTTCGAATTTTTCCAGGCTCATTTGAGTACGGTTATGGAAGCGCCGGGATAGTAGTGCCGTAGTATTCTTTTGTAGTCGCGGCCCTTATTGGCCATGGCCGCAGCCCCCGACTGGCACATGCCCACGCCGTGCCCCCAGCCGCGGCCCTTAAAGAGCCAGCCGCCGGAAGTCGGGGAGACGGAGGTTATATAAGTGCTGCGGAAATCGGAATTGCCGAAGGCCGTCCGCATCGCCTTCGCCTCGGCGTAATGGGTATTCTGCTCGGTATCGAAGGCTATGCGGAGCGCGCGGCCCGATTTGTCCTTCTTGGCCACCCGGACCTTCTTTAAGGAAAGGGACGTGGAGCCCTGCTTCTGTATGAAGGAGAGAAGGTCCCGTTCGGGGATGTAGAGCTTCCAGTTCGAGTGACGGGAAGTGGAACAGAACGGGTCTTTCACCCCGTAGAGAGGTTTGTATACGTTCTCGCCCCAGGCCGCCGTAGAGCTGGCCGTGTGACCGCCGCAGCAGGCGTGAAAATAGGCGGTCACGATCCTCCCTTTATAGGTAAGGACCTGGCCCCTCGTCTTTTCTATCGCGGTCTTTATGCGGCCGTTTACGTTATTGCGGCCGTTGTAGACCTGGCTGTTGACGTCGGCGGTGACGTCGTAATCCCTGGAGGGGGAGAGCCTCTTCAGCGCGTAACTGCGGGAGGCCACAGCCTGCGCCTTCAGCGCCTCCAGTGGCGAGCCCGGGCTCATCTCTACGGGAAGAACTCCCTCGAGGTAATCCTCGATGTCGAGGTGCTCCACGACATTGAGCAGCCCGCCGGGCGCCGCCTTGACCGCCAGCCGGCCGCGATAGAAGACATTGTTTATCCTGACGCCCAGGTCTCCTTCCTTCGGCTCAAGGCTGATCTCAGGCCCGAGCGTCTCGCCGGCCACGCGCACCAGGCCGTCGACGGGGGTTATCTCGTAGGGGGATCTCTCCACCAGCAGGTAGCGGCGGCCGGAGGACAGGTCGCGCACGAAGACCTGCCCGTCGGTGCGCAGCCGGAAGCTGGGCGTGCCCAGGCGTATGCCCACGCGTATCTCGGCCGCGTCGGCCGCCCCGGAAAAAAGAAGGGCGGCCGCCAGCGCCGGTGCCAGGGTCTTAAGTCGCATCGTACTAGAAGAGTTTATCCGAGGGAGGGTTGAGGCCGAGATGCCTGTAAGCGTTCTGCGTCAGGACGCGGCCGCGGGCCGTGCGCTGCAGGAATCCCGCCTGTATAAGGAAAGGCTCGATGACGTCGGTGAGGGTATCGGCCTCTTCCGACAGGGCCACGGCGAGATTGTCTATGCCTACCGGCCCGCCGGAAAAATTGTCGGCTATTACGGAAAGGAGGCGTCGGTCCAGGGCGTCCAGGCCCTGAGCGTCTATTTCCATGGCTTCCATGGCCCGGGCGGTTATGGCCGGGTCTATGACGCCGGTCCCCTTGACCTGCGCGTAGTCGCGCGCGCGGCGCAGCAGCCGGTTGGCTATACGCGGCGTGCCGCGGGAGCGGGAGGCGATCTCGGCTATCCCTTCGGGCGTGGCTTTGACGCCGAGTATGGCGGCCGAGCGGGAGATTATCTTCTGCAGTTCCGCCGGGCCGTAGAAGCCCAGGTTGAAAACGATGCCGAAGCGGTCGCGCAGCGGGCCCGTCAGCAGCCCGCTGCGGGTGGTGGCGCCGACCAGCGTGACGCGGGGGGTGGTTATCTTCAGCGTCGTCGCGCCGGGGCCCTTGCCGGTGTTTATGAAGAAGAGGAAGTCCTCCATGACCGGGTAGAGCGACTCCTCCACGGCGGCGTTGAGGCGGTGTATCTCGTCGATGAAAAGGATGTCCCCGTCGGCCAGCTCGGTGGTGAGCATAGCGGCCAGGTCGCCCGGGCGGGACAGCACGGGACCGGAGGTGACTTTTATATTGACGCCCATTTCGCGGGCGAGGATATGGGCCAGCGTGGTCTTGCCCAGGCCCGGGGGGGAATAGAAAAGGCAGTGGTCGAGGGATTCTTTGCGCTTGCGGGCGGCCTCGATGAAGACTCCCAGGTTTTCCTTAACCTTATCCTGTCCTACGAATTCCGCGAGCGTAGTGGGGCGCAGGGCCGCGTCGCTGCGCAGCTCCTCGCGGTCGGGTTTGGCCGAAAAAACGGTCTCTTTTTTTGAAGTCATAGTCCGCCCGAAAGCTTCCTCAGCGCCTTGCGCACCAGCTCCTCGGCCGAAGACGCGCCGCCCTCCCTGCGCACTTCGTCGAGGGCCGAGCGCACCTCCGAAGACCTGAAGCCCAGCCCGGAGAGGGCTCCGGCCGCGCGGGTATAGTTTTCTCCGTCGCCACCCGCGGCCGCCGCGGCCGGGACAGCCGGCAGTTTATGCTTTAGCGCGTCGACTATCTTTTCCGCGGTCTTGGCGGTGAAGCCGAACATTCCGGTGAGCAACTTGATGTCCCTGGCCGCGGCCGCGGCGCGGAACTCCGGCAGCGAGCGCACCGCTTTGCCCAGGTATTCCAGCGCTTTCTTGGCGCCGGTATTGGGCACGGCCTCCCGGAAAAGCTCGAACAGTTCCTTGCGCTCGGCGGAGAGGAAGCCGTAGAGCACCGGGCCGCCGTACATGGAAGCCGATTCCGATACGAGCAGGAAAAGTTCCTGCCCTTCGGCCAGAGAGGCCCGGTCCGGGCCGCAGAGGAAGACCTCGTAGCCGACGCCGCCGGCCTCTATCACCGCGCTCTCCTCTCCGACGGACTGCACCGCGCCGCGCAGGCTGGCGATCATTTGCGCCTCCCCGCTGCCACGAGCCGCTCGAAAGGCGCGCGGCGGGCGTGGAAAAGCGCTATGGCCGCAGCGTCCGAAACGTCGTCGGGTTCCAGCGGCTTGTCGAGCTTGAGTATCAGCTGCACCATACGCTGCATCTGCGGCTTGGCGGCCGATCCGCTGCCGGTCAGGTTCTGCTTTATGGAGCGCGGGTTGTAGCCGCGGGGGGGGACGCCGGCGCGGGCGCAGGCCAGGAGTATGACGCCGCGCGCGTGCACCGTCTCGGACTGGGTCTTCGCCCGCTTGGTGAAGAAGACCTCCTCGATGGCGCACTCGTCCGGCTTTTCCTCGGCCAGGAGCTCCGTGAAAGAATCGTAGAGACCGGAGAGCCGGGCGTGGAGAGGTTCGCCGGCCTCGGTGTGGAACAGGCCGGCCCGGAGAAGCCGGCCCGGGCCGGTGCCGCTCTGTTCGAGCAGCGCCCAGCCCGTGCGGTCCAGCCCCGGGTCTATGCCTAGTATCTTCACTGGTCCAGCTTGGCGAGTATCTCGTCGGGGATATTGAAGTTGGAGTAGACCTTCTTGACGTCCTCGTGGTCCTCGAGATCGTTCATCAGGTCGATGACCTGCTTGGCCTTCTCCTCGGGCACGTCCACCTCGTTCTTGGGGATCATCGTGATCTCCGCGGACGCGACGGTCATTCCCTTGGCGGTCAGCGCGTTCTTGACCTTGTCGAGGTCCTGGGGCGCGGTGACGACCTCGTAACTGTCGCCTTCGGCGTTCTTTACGTCGTCGGCGCCGGCCTCTATGGCCGCTTCCATAAGCGCGTCCTCCTGCAGGCCCGCCTTGGGCACGGTTATGAAGCCTTTGCTGTCGAACATCCAGGCGACGCTGCCGCCCAGGTTCCCGCCGTGGTCCTCGACGATCTTGCGGATCTCGCTGAAGGCGCGGTTCTTGTTGTCGGTGGTGGCTTCTATCATTAGGGCGACCTGAGCCGGTCCGTAACCCTCGTACATGACGTCCTCGTACATGGCGCCCGGCAGCTGGCCGGTGCCTTTCATGACGGCGCGCTTGACGTTGTCGAGCGGCATATTGGCCGCCTTGGCGTCGTCCATCGCCTTGCGCAGGCGGGGGTTATGGGCGGGGTCTCCGCCGCTCAATCGCGCGGCGATGGTTATTTCCTTGATGATCTTGGTGAAAGCCTTGCCTTTTTTGGCGTCGGTGATGGCCTTCTTGTGCTTTATACCGGCCCAGTGGGAATGTCCGCCCATGGTGAAACTCCTTGAAAGTTCGATTTTCTGCCGGGGATTAGGGCCCCGGAAAAATAAATTCTATAATAATAAGGAGAATTCAGGCAACCGGAGCCCCCTTAGCTCAATTGGATAGAGCATCTGCCTTCGGAGCAGAGGGTTGGAGGTTCAAATCCTCCAGGGGGCATGGTTGCATGCCCCCTGAGCGGACCAATAGTTTGGTCCGCGGGAGGATTTGAAAGGCGGACGCGCGAGGCGAGCACGCCGCAGCGCGGAGCCGGGGCCGCGGGTCC
>DNQL01000163.1 GCA_003500765.1 Elusimicrobiota bacterium
CGGGAATGAAGACCAGGATACAGCCGGCCGGCGTGGCCGCGGCGCCCTTCCCGCCGCTGGAGACCGCGCTGGCGCTGGGCTGCGGCTTCGTCGCGCGAGGCTACTCCGCCGAGAAGGACCACCTGGCGGAGCTGATACTGGCGGGCATAGCGCACAAGGGCTTCTCGCTGATAGACGTGTTCCAGCCCTGCGTGTCGTTCAACAAGCTCAACACCTACGACTGGTTCTCAAAAAGGGTGTACAAGGTGGGCGCGGACCACGACGTTTCCGACAAAGCCGCGGCCATGCGGCTGGCGGAGGAGCGCGAGCGGCTGCCTATCGGCGTGATCTACAGTAAGGAGGGGCCGTCCTACGGCGAACTGAGCGGGACGGACGCGCTGGAACCGCCGGCCCGGGCCTCCGTCGAAGGTATCGACATAGGCCCGGCCCTGGCGGACTTCCGCTGACTACTTCATCTTCTTGTCGATGTGCACCCAGGCGTTGCGCAGCTCCACGGTCATGTGGCGCAGTTCCTCGGCGCTGACATTATCGCGGCCGGCGTAGCGCGCGGCCACCTTGTCCACCATATCCAGGTAGGTGTCGCGGTCTATGCGCCGCATATCCTCGAGCTTCTCGAGCACCTCGCCCTTCATCTTCAGCGCCCAGCCGCGCACTTTTCGCTTGGCTTTGACGCCCTTATCCCCGCGCAGGAAATAGGCCCCCGCCGCGGCCAGCGCGGCCAGGCCTACGCCGGCTCCGATAAGTCCTTTGCTCTTCTTCATTAATAGTTCCCCTTTAACGCGCCGCCCTCGGGCGGCGCAACGTGGATATTATGCGACAAATTCCGGCCCGGCGCAAACCCGGGCGTGAAAAAGCCGCGCGGAGGGCGCGCGGCTGCTCACCGGCCGGCTCAAAGATCGCTGTTGGAGATGCCGGCGTAGATCAGGGCGCCGCCACGCAGCGAGGCCAGCACATTGGCTATCTCGCTGTTGGCCACGGCCAGGCAGCCGAAAGAGCGGCCCGCCCTGTAGCTGCCCTCGCGGACATAGTCGGAGTCGTGCAGGACCACGGCCCGCGACAGAGCATTGGAATTGGTGGACGAAAGCCCGTGCAGGCGCATCGACCTGCCGTGCTTGCCGGTGTAGAGGGCCCCTGTGAGATAGAACCCCAGGGAAGAGGCCCTGGAGTTGGGCACATTGCTGAACCTGGTGGCGTAGCCGTCGTTGTCCGGGTCGGAGCCGGTGCCGTGCGCCACATGAATGGCGTGGGCGGAGCCGCTCTGCAGGTCCAGTATCCAGAACCTGTCCCGGCTGGAATGGGCGGCGAAGTCCACTATGCCGATATAGCGCTTGTTGGCGAACTTGCCGGAATTGGCGTGGAAATAATCCAGGGCCTTCCGCTTGAGGTCCTCCGGAACAGCGGGGCCGCCGGCGGAGGAACTGGGCTGGCCGGACTGGAAAGACGGCTGCTGCGTCTGGGGCTGCGCCTGCGGCTGCTGCAGCAGGCCGAACTGCTGCGTCTGCTGGAAAGGTTCGGCCGGGAGGGTCGATTCATCCAGGGGCTCGTAGGTCTGCCCCTCGTCGTAAGACTCTTCTTCCGTATCGTCCTCCAGCTCGCCTTCGTATTCCGGGATCTCGGTGGACGGGTTGGCGATCTCTATGTCGCCGTTGGCGCCGAAAAGCAGGCGGAAGAATTGGACTATGGCCGCGATCAGGGGGATGGTGGAAGCCTTTACTTCGGGCGCCGCGGGCGGCTGCTGGCGGTCGGCGGATACGGGGCGCGCGGAAGCGCGGGGAACGGACGCCGTTTTCTTCGCGAGGGAGGAGGTGTCGATATTTATGTTCTCGGCCTGGGCGCGCATGCGCTCCAGGCTCTTGGCCTGGAGAACGCCGGTGAAAGCGAGTGTCAGCGCGAAAGTGATGTTGAGCGTTTTCATATCTCCTCCGCTTATAGTATGCCTCGCGCGGGGACGCCGCGACAGAGAACTAGGGCCCAGCTCGCGCTGGGCCCTATGGTACCCGGGAAACGGGGAAGGAGGTCAGAAATCGCTGTTGGCCAGGCCGCCGTAGATCAGCGCCCCGCCTTTAAGGGAGGAGATGACATTGGCTATCTCGCTGGCGGCTACGGCCGGGCAGCCGAAAGAGCGCCCCTGCTTCACGTTGGCCTCCTGCACATAGGTGGCCTCGTGTATCACTATCGCGCGGGAAAGGGCGTTGGAGTTGGTGGAAGAAAGTCCGTGCAGGCGCATCGACTTGCCGTGTTTGCCGATATAGGTCTCGCCGGTCAGGTAGAAGCCCAGCGACGAGGCGTTGGAATTGGGCGTATTGCTGAAAACGGTGGCGAAGCCGTCGTGGTCCGGGTCGGAGCCTTTGCCGTGGGCTACGCGTATGGCCTTGACCGAACCGTCGCGCAGGCCGACTATGTAGAAACGGGGCCGGCTGGAATGCTGGGAAAAGTCGATTATCCCCATGAAGTCCTTGTTGCTTATGCGGCCCGAATTGGCCATGAAATAATCCTGCGCCTTCCGCATGAGGTCCTGGGGGACCTGGGAAACCTGCACGCTGACGGCCTTGAGGCCGCCGCCGCGGGAAGTCTCCAGGGCGGCCTCGTCCAGCGGCTCATGGACCCGGTCCGCGGCCGGGTCGCCCGCGGCCTCGTCCTCCAGCTCGCCGTCCACCCCGGGGGCGTCCGTCACGGGATTGGCTATCTCCACCCCGCCGTCGGGAGTAAAAAGGAGGCGGAAAAAATCGGCCATTGCGCCAAGGACAGGGACGGGCTCGCCGGCCGGCACGGGAACGGATACCGCGGAGCGGGCGTCGGGGCCGGCGTCTATGCCGAAAGAGGAGGAGCGCAGATCTTCCATTTCGCCGGCGGCGGCGGCTCCGGTCAGAGCGAGCGCGATGGAGACGGCAAGTATAGCGGTTTTCATATTTCCTCCCGCTCATAGTTTAGCGCGCGGGGCTTGACAGCCAAAGGGCAGCAAGGCCCAGGCGGGACTGGGACCAAAGGTCCCGGCGGGGACGGGGCGGACAAAAAAACCGCCCGCTTTAAGGGCGGGCGGAGGCCTGGGCCGGCGGCTCTTTAATTCAGAGCGGCCTCGAAGTCCAGGAAGTAGGCCGAGACCTTCTTCACGTAATCCTTGGTCTCTTTGAAGGGAGGGACATCGTTATATTTGAGTTAATAGAAAAAACGTGTTGG
>DNQL01000066.1 GCA_003500765.1 Elusimicrobiota bacterium
ATTGGGCGTCGTCGGAGAAGAGATACGCCCCGGCCGCGCGCGTCATGGCCGCGGCGCGGCGCAATTCCTGCCTGCCGCCGAAGATATTGGAGGCGTGATTGAGGCAGACCAGGGCGGTGCGGCGGCCCAGCAGCCGCGGCAGGGTGTCCAGGTCGGGGGCCAGACCTTTAAGAGGCAGGACCTTTAGCTTCACCCGTCCCGCGGCGGCCAGCCGCTCAAAAGGCAGGAAAACGGCGTTATGCTCCAGCGGCGAGAGGACGACCTCGTTCCGGTCTTTAGTGAAAGGGAAAGAGTTGGCCAGCAGGTTGGACGCGTCGGTGACGCCGCCGGTGAAAATGACCTCTTCCGGCGAAGCGGCTCCCATGAAATCCGCGACGGTACGCCGCGCGGACTCGAACTCCTCCTCCATGCCGGCCGACAGCGAATAGAACGACCGCCGCCCGCCGCAGCCGCCCAGCCGCAGCAGGTTCTCCCGCTGCGCGTCCGCCGCGCAGCGCATTTTGAGAACGGTGCAGGCGCTGTCGAGATAAACGAGCCTGCGCCCCGAGAAGCGTGACTTCAGGACGGGAAATTCCCTGTTGAGAGCGGCGACGGACTTGTTCATAGCGTCTTATGGACCTTTATATAGTCCTTGCGTGGTCCGGGGCAGATATTTCGCATCCGGCAGCCGCGGCAGGCGGCCACATAGGCCTTCTCGGCGAGCTGCCGCCCCTTCTCCCCATATGATAGTTTTTTGGCGTCCACGCTTGAAAGCGCGAATCCGCCGAGGAAACAGGGCGGGATGTGGTCGGTCTCGCAGGCCAGGCCCAGCCCGCGGCAAAGTCCCAGCGCTTTTACGAGGTAAGGCGAGACGGCGCCATAGCGCGGTACATGGCGGCCGCCGTCGGACCGGCCCGAAGCTTTTATGAAACTGAACTGTATCCAGGACGCGCCCTTCAGCCGGTCCGCCGCGAATTCAACGAAAGCGGGCAGGCGGCGGTAATTCAGGGAGTTTATCACGTGGGTAAGCCGCACCGCCGCGCCGGCCTTTATCAGCCGCCGCACCCCGCGCGACCTGGCGGCGAAAGCCCCGCGGGTCCGCGTTATTCTGAGATCGGCGGCCGCCGAATCCGACGGGAAATTGACGTTGAAATAGCCGCCGGAGAGACCCACCGCCCGGACCAGCCGCCTGAAATAAGCCTCCGGCAGCCGCGCCAGCAGGACGCCGTTGGTCTGCAGCTCCACCCTCCGCTTGCGGCCCGCGCAATAGAGTACGAACTTGAGCAGCGCGTCCCTGTCGGCCAGCATCGGCTCGCCGCCGGAGACCTGCACCAGCCCGGGTACCTTAAGCGCGGCCACCCAGGAGGCGAGGCCGTCCCCCTCCGGAGCGACGGCCTCGGCCGGGTAGGAGCAGAACACGCAGCGCTGGTCGCAGGCGGCCAGCAGGTGTATGAGAGGCATCCCCCTATTGTAGATAAAAGGAACGCCAGCTAAAACTTCTTTTTCAGGCTTATCCGCTGGGCGCTGCCCAGCTCCCCGAACGGCGTCACGGCGTAGTCCAACCGCGCGTCCATCAGCATTATGCCGACGCCGGCATTGAAACCCGCGCCATTGCCAAGACCGCCGGCGCCGATCTCGGCCATATAACCCGAGCGCAACGACAGGCCCGGCATCACGGCGTACTCGCTGCCGATACTAAATGATGTCTCGCCGTCGTGGACCAGCCGGCTGGCGTCCAGCGCCAGGTTCACGCCCGGCAATACGCCTACCATCAGCCCCACCGACAGGGTCAGCGGCAGCGGGTCCTCCTGGTCTATGTACTTCATGGGCGCGCCCAGGTTATGCACCGCCAGCGCCAATGATACCGGCGAGCCGGTAAATGCTCTTGTATAGCCCAGGTCGGCGGCGACCGAACGGGCTTTTATCCCGGCTATCGAGCTTTCGATATATTTGGCCGTGACGCCGAAGCCGTTGCGGCCCATCCTCTTTGCCAGCGACAGGCTCACAGACTGGTCATAAGCCCCGAAACCGCCCGAGGCGCTTCTGTCGGCGCTCCGGCCTTCCTGCTCACCGGAGGAAAGACGGGTTATACCAAGCCCCATCACCAGTCCCTGCGGGCCGCTCTTCATCCTGACCGGCATGGCCAGCCCGACGAAGTCATAACTGCCGTCCAGCAGCCACTTGGCGTGGCTGAGTCCCAGTTCCGTGCCGCTCACCGCGGCCAGACCGGCGGGATTATAATGGATGGCACTCACGTCATTGGCCGCCGCGGTATAGGCCCCGCCCATCGAAGAGGCCCTGGCGTCCGAGCCTATGCGCAGGAACTCAGCGCCGCTTTCAAGGGCGGAACTTACCTTGGCCGAAGGAATCAGAACGAACAATACCATCGGAATGAAAGCCCAGGGCCGGGACAGGGCGTGGATAAGGCTGTTGAGGGTATCGTGGAGGTTATGGTCTTTCTTCATAAGGCCTCCTACCGGACCACCGCGAATTTGCCGGTCTTCTTTATCTTCTGACCGGCCTTGGACGCCTCTATGTGGTAATAATACACGCCGCTCGGTATATGCTCCCGCCAGGCGTATTCATAGGCGTATGACAGGCCGTTGCCGTCGTCGAGCGCCACAGGCATCCCCGTCAGCGTGGTCCCATGCGCGAACCTGCCGGATGTGGTGTATATCTTTATGTTCACGCTGTCGGCCACGCCGCATTCGAAGTGGAAAGTCGGCGCGGCTCCACGCAGCGCGGGATTGGGGAAGACATAGACCTCGCCCAGCCGGAACGCCGCGTCGGGCCCGCCCAGCACGCCGAAAGAAGCGTCGGCCGTAGTGAAAGCGGAAGTCTTGAATTTATCCCCCGCCGTAAGCGGCGCGGGTTCGGGCAGGCTCTCGCCGGCCTGCACGATATTCCCTGTCCCGTCTGCTAGAATTGAAGC
>DNQL01000138.1:0-3048 GCA_003500765.1 Elusimicrobiota bacterium
AGTTTATGTCGTAGCCGACGCCGCCAGGCGAGACCACGCCGTCGGAGAGCCCGAAGGCCGCCACGCCCCCTATCGGGAAGCCGTAGCCCGCGTGCGCGTCGGGCATGACCAGCGCCGCGCGGCGTATGCCGGGCAGGCAGGCGGTATTGGCGGCCTGCTCCAGGACTTTATCGTCGAGCGTTTTCTCTATCTCCCGGTCCGCGTAGATGACGGCCGGCGCGGACATGCCGGCGCGGGATCCGGCGGGCAGTTCCAGCCTCCAGTCGTCCAGCCGCCTCAGTTTCTCTTTCATGCGTCGAGGATCACCCTTATCTCCCAGCCCGCGCCTGCGGGCCCGGCGAAGAGGTCGTGGTAAGTCGCGGATTTAGGCATGAGCCCGCGGGTATGTTTTTTTGAACTGAATTTTTCCCCCAGGATGACGACGCTGAGCCTGTGCTCTCCGCCGGAGAAGGAATATCGCGCGTCGCACGAGGCGCCCAGGAAACGCTCCTCTTCGGCCCGGTGTATCAGTTCGTTGAGGAATTTTACGGCCAGGGATTCCAGGGTCGGCGCCTTGACGGCCAGCGAGAGGCCGCCGGCCGGAGAGACCAGCGAGGCGTCGGTCAGCAGCGAATAGAAACCGTCGCCCAGCGCCGAGAAGGCCGCGTGCGCGTCGGGCCCCCAGGCCCTTATGCCGGCGTCTCCGGAGGAATCGATGCGCTCGAAAGGCATGCGGGTCAGGCCGAGAGTTCGGCTAGGTCGTCGAGCGCGGCGCTTATTTTCGCCGGTTCCAGCTCGGCCTCAAGTTCGACGGCCGGCATGTTCGCCGAGGCCTTGCCTTTCTTCGACTCTACCCGGGCGTAGCCTCGCTCCAGCAGCCGGCGCGCGGCCGCCCTGCGGCGGCTGTCGGCGAAGAAGGCCGCGAAGGAGAGGGGGTCCGGGGAGGAAGCGAAGAACTTGTCGTCGAAGTCCTGGTCGCCGGTCGGGGCCTGCTTGATGAACACGCCCATGAGCCCGGTCATCATGTCGGGCCTCTGCACGCTGAAGGGGACCGGCAGGAAACTGTCGATGGTAAGCCGGATCACCGGCGGGGAGTTCTTGCCGCCGGGCACGACCGCGACCACGAAATTCCTTCCGCCCTTCACTCCTTCCAGCCGCGGGCCCAGGAAGCCGGAGACAGCCTGCGCCCCCAGGTAAGGCGCTATTTCCCGAAGCCTGGCGAGCCGCTTGCGCACGGCCAGCTTGCCTACCAGGTAGGCTATGCCGATGACGGCGGCGTAGGCCAGCACCCAGAAATATCTCATCAGCTGACTCAGGTCTATTTCGCTCCAGTTCATGATCCTCCCGTGGCTAGGCCGATAAAATGTTTCTCGCACCTGCGGCAGCCGCGCGCCTTTTTCAGGTCCTGTCGAAAAAGTCGCCGCCCTTGTCGTCGACGAGTATGAAGGCGGGGAAGTCCTCGGCGTCCATGGCCCAGACCGCTTCCATGCCCAGCTCGGGGTAATCCAGGGGCTCCACTTTTTTTATGTTGCGTTCGGCCAGCAGCGCGGCCGGGCCGCCCGGCGAGCCCAGGTAGAAGCCGCCGTATTTTTTGCAGGCGTCGGTGACGGCCCGCGAGCGGTTGCCCTTGGCTATCATGACCAGGGATGCGCCCCGGGACTGGAGAAGGTCCACGTAAGAGTCCATGCGCCCGGCCGTCGTCGGACCGAAGGAGCCGGACGGCCTGCCCGCGGGCGTCTTGGCCGGGCCCGCGTAATAGACCGGGTGCTTCAGCAGGTATTCCGGCAGCGGTTTGCCGGCGTCGAGCAGTTCCTTGAACTTGGCGTGGGCGATGTCGCGCGCCACCACTATCCTGCCGTTGAGCGATAGCCGCGTGCCGATGGGGTGCTTCGAGAGTTCCGCACGTATCTCGTCCATCGGGCGGTTGAGGTCCACGGAGACGCAGGCGGAGCAGGAGGAAAACTTCGCGCGCATGTCCTCCGGTATCAGCCGGCCGGGATCGCGGTCCATCTCTTCCAGCCAGACGCCGTCCTTGTCTATGCGCGCCAGTATATTGCGGTCGGCGGAGCAGGAGACGCCCATGCCGACGGGGCAGGAGGCGCCGTGACGCGGCAGCCGCACCACCCGTATGTCATGGGCGAAATATTTGCCGCCGAACTGCGCGCCGAAACCGATCTTCTCCGCGGCTTTGAGCAGCCGGGCCTCCAGTTCCCGGTCGCGGAAGCCCCGGCCCAGGCCGTCGCCGGATTCGGGCAGGCCGTCGAGGTAGCCGGTGGAGGCCAGCTTCACCGTCTTGAGGCACATCTCGGCCGAGGTTCCGCCTATGACGAAAGCGATATGGTAGGGCGGGCAGGCCGCAGTGCCGAGCGACTTCATTTTTTCGACCAGGAATTTTTCCAGGGAGTCCGGGTTGAGCAGCGCCTTGGTCTCCTGCCAGAGCATGGTCTTGTTGGCCGAGCCGCCGCCCTTGGCTATGAAGAGGAACTCGTAGGAGTTGCCCGGCACGGCGTAGATGTCGACCTGGGCCGGCAAATTGTCGCCGGTGTTCTTCTCGGCGTACATGTCGAGCGGCGCGGTCTGCGAATAACGCAGGTTCTCGCCCGTGTACGCTTCCCAGATCCCCTGCGAGATGAAGTGGGAGTCGTAGACCCCGGTGCGGACGTTCTCGCCTTTTTTCGCCACTACGGTGGCGGTTCCCGTGTCCTGGCAGAACGGCAGCTCGAAACGGGCCGAGATGGCCGCGTTCTCGAGCAGGCAGTAAGCCATGAACTTATCGTTCTCGGAAGCTTCCGGGTCGGAGAATATTTTTGCCACCTGCTCCTGATGGGCGGGACGCAGAAGGAAAGAGGTTTCCCGGAAGGCTTCGCGGGCCAGCAGGGCCAGCGTCTCCGGGGCGACTTCGACCGTTTCGCGGCCGGGTTCTCCGGAGACCTTTATCCCGTCCTTCGTGAGAAGGCGGTACTTAATGTCCGGTTTCTTGAGCTGGAATATCTCGCGGTAGACGAACTCTGGCATGGTCTCTCCTGGGCGAAGGGGAACGGCGGGGAAATTGGGGACAGTATATTTAAT
>DNQL01000138.1:3067-8663 GCA_003500765.1 Elusimicrobiota bacterium
ATTAAATATACTGTCCCCAATTTCCTTTCAGCGCTTCGAGAGGAAGTTGGCCAGCAGGAACTCGCGGTTCATGCGGGCTATATTGGCGACCTTCACTTCCTTGGGGCAGACGGCCTCGCACTCATACTCGTTGGTGCAGTTGCCGAAGCCTTCCGCGTCCATCGCCTCCACCATGGCCAGCGCGCGCTTCGCCTTTTCCGGCTTGCCCTGCGGCAGCAGCGCCAGCTGTGATATTTTGGCGCCGGTGAACAGCATCGCCGCTCCGTTGGGGCAGGCCGCCACGCAGGCGCCGCAGCCTATGCAGGCGGCCGCGTCCATGGCCTCCTCGGCGTCGTCCTTGTCCACCGGTATCGAGTTGGCGTCGGGAGCGGCGCCGGTGTTGACGGAAATGTAGCCGCCGGCGGCCATGATGCGGTCGAGCGAGGAGCGGTCCACCACCAGGTCCTTCAGGACCGGGAAGGACTTTACGCGCCAGGGCTCGACGGTGATGACGTCGCCGTCCCTGAAGCGCCGCATATGCAGCTGGCACACCGTGGAGTGTTCGTCGGGGCCGTGCACGTCGCCGTTGACGACAAGTCCGCAGCAGCCGCAGATGCCTTCGCGGCAGTCGCTGTCGAAGGCTATGGGGCTGTCCCCGCGCCTGACCAGGTCCTCGTTGAGCACGTCGAGCATCTCGAGGAACGACATGTCGGGGTCGATGTCCCCGACCTGGTAGGAAGCCATCCGGCCTTTTTCGCCGGGGCCGGCCTGGCGCCAGACCCTGACCGTCACAGAGAACTTTTTATCGCTCATATGGTCTCCGTTATTTGTAGCTGCGCTCGCTGGGCTTGATATGCTCGAAGGCCAGCTCCTCTTTATTGAGCAGGGGGGCCTTGCCGTCGCCGGCGTGTTCCCAGACGGCCGCGTGGGAGAAGCCGGCGTCGTCGCGCCTGGCCTCGCCCTCGGGCGTGCAGGACTCTTCGCGGAAATGGCCGCCGCATGACTCCCTGCGCTCCAGCGCGTCGCGCACCAGCAGTTCGGCGAAGTCTATGAAGTCGGCCACTTTGCCGGCGCGTTCCAGAGTCTGGTTGAGCTCCTCCGCGCCGCCGCCGACCACCAGGTTCTCGCGGAATTCCTCGCGTATCTCGGGGATCTTCACCAGCGCGCGCTTGAGGCTGGCTTCGTTGCGGGCCATGCCGCATTCTCCCCACATGACATTGCCCAGCTGCCGGTGGAACTCCGACGGCGTTTTCCTGCCTTTGCCGGAGAGCAGCCGCTTGAACTTACCCTCGGCCTCGCCGGCGGCCTGCCGGAACTCGGGTTCCGAGTCCGATACGGCTTCCAGCTTGCTGCCGGCCAGGTAGCCGCCCAGCGTGTAGGGGATTATGAAGAAGCCGTCGGCCAGGCCCTGCATCAGCGCGCTGGCGCCCAGGCGGTTGGCGCCGTGGTCGGAGAAGTTGGCCTCGCCCATCGCGAACAGGCCGGGCACCGTGGTCATCAGGTCGTAGTCCACCCAGAGGCCGCCCATCGTGTAATGCGGGGCCGGGTAGATGCGCATCGGCGCCTTGTAGCCGTTCTCGTCGGTGATCTGGTAGTACATGTCGAAGAGGTTGCCGTACTCGGCGCGTATCTTGTCCTCTCCCTTGCGCGCTATCGAGTCGCGGAAGTCGAGGTACACCGACTGGCCCGTGGGGCCGACGCCCTTGCCCGCGTCCACCTCGGTCTTGGCGGCGCGGCTGGCTATGTCGCGCGGCACCAGGTTCCCGAACGCCGGGTAGCGGCGCTCGAGGAAATAATCCCTCTCCTCCTCCGGGATGGAGCCCGGCGAGCGCCTGTCGCCCTTGTTCTTAGGCACCCAGACCCGGCCGTCGTTGCGCAGCGACTCGCTCATCAGCGTGAGCTTGGACTGGTGGTCGCCCGAGCGGGGTATGCAGGTGGGGTGTATCTGCGTGAAGCAGGGGTTGGCGAAGCCGGCGCCCTTCTTGTACGCGGTCCAGGCCGCCGAGACATTGCAGGTGGCGGCGTTGGTCGAGAGGTAGAAGACATTGGCATAGCCGCCGGTGCACAGCAGGACGGCGTGGCCGGCGTGGCTCTCGAGCTTCCCGGTGACCAGGTCGCGGGCGATGATACCGCGGGCCCGGCCGTTCTTGATCACGAGTTCGGTCATCTCGCTGCGCGGATAAAGTTTGACGGTGCCGGCGGCGACCTGGCGCATCATGGCCGAATAGGCGCCCAGCAGCAGCTGCTGGCCTGTCTGCCCTCTCGCGTAGAACGTGCGCATCAGCTGCGCCCCGCCGAAAGACCGGTTGGCCAGCAGGCCGCCGTATTCGCGGGCGAAAGGCACGCCCAGCGCGGCGCAATGGTCGATTATGCCGTTGGAGACCTGGGCCAGGCGGTAGACATTGGCCTCGCGGGCGCGGTAGTCGCCGCCCTTGACCGTGTCGTGGAACAGCCGCCAGACCGAGTCGCCGTCGTTGGGATAGTTCTTGGCCGCGTTGATGCCGCCCTGCGCCGCTATCGAGTGCGCGCGGCGGGGGGAGTCGTGCATCGTGAAGACCTTTACGTTGTAGCCCAGCTCTCCCAGCGAGGCGGCCGCGCTGGCGCCGGCCAGGCCGGAGCCGACCACTATGATGTCGAACTTGCGCTTATTGTTGGGGTTGACCAGCTTGAGGTCGAAGCGGTGCTTGTCCCATTTCTTCTCTATCGGGCCGGAAGGGATCCTGGCGTCGAGTTTCATGTTATTTGGCCTCCGTCGCGGCGACCTGGTAATGGTGCTCCACCTTTTTATGGTCGAGCTCGAGCAGGTAATAGACCGAGATCATGGCGAAGCCGGCCATCGACAGCGCGACCAGCAGCCCGCCGATCTTGATGAACGGCGTGTACTTGGGGTGGTTCACGCCGAGCGTCTGGAAGGCGCTCTGCATGCCGTGGCTAAGGTGCAGCGCCAGGGCCAGCGACCCGGCGATATAGACCGATACGAAGACCGGGTCCCGGAAGGCGCCGGTCACCATGGCGTAGAAGCCCATCGACTGGTCGCCGAAGCGGAAGTCGACGAGGTGGTAGACCAGGTAAGCCAGTATCGCGGCCGCCGTGTAGAGCATGGTGGCCGAGCCCACGGTGCGGCCGCCCTGCCACCGGCGCTCCTCGTAGCCCGACGGCGCGTTGCGCCAGTCTTCCCAGCGCACCCAGACGGCGGTCACTATGTGCAGCAGGAAGACCGCGGCCAGTCCCAGCTCGGCGTAGATTATGAAAGGGTTGGAGAGCAGCAGGTCCACCCAGCCGTTGTAGGCCTTCTCCCCGTAGAAGAGGAGCAGGTTCTCGGCCAGGTGCACCAGCATGAAAGCGCCCAGCGCCAGGCCGGTCAGGGCCATTACGAATTTTCTGCCTATAGAGGTGAAGACCACTCGTTTGAGAAATCCAATGTCCATTTTTCGGCTCCGTTAAGTTTTCCCGCGGCTTATGGAATTCAAGAATAATATAAATATAGCGGGAATTTGGCAAGGTAGGCGGGGGCGGGCCGCGGCAGGCGTTTTTAGAGGGGGCCTAATCTAATATATAATAAGAGAGGGACCCCCAAAGACTTTAAACGTATCGCTGTTTTCGCGGAGGAATATTATGAAGACTTCCAGCTTCTGCGCCTTTATGCTTGCCGTCCTGCTGGCCGCCCCGGCGGCCGCCTACGACAGGATCGAGTTCAAGGGTCAGATAATCAATCCCATGATGACCAAACCCTCGGGCGTCGCGTCTGACGGGGAAAAGGTCTACGTCTCCGACGCCAAGGCCAACGTCCTCCTCGTTTTCGGGGCCGCCGACGGCGCGTTCGTGGCGAAGTCCGACGCGCAGCTCAAGAAGCCGGCCGGCCTGGCCCTGGGCGGCGACCGCCTCTACATAGCCGACTCGGGCAATTCCCGGATCAGCGTGACGGACCTCGACGGCAAGTACCTCTGGTCCTTCTCCGGCAAGGGAAATTCCCCGGGCCAGCTGACCTCCCCGCAGGCCCTGGCCTTCGGCCCCGACGAGAGGCTGTACGTGGCCAATACCGGCGCCTCCACCATAGAAGTGTTCAACTCCGACGGCATCTATCTTTACGGCTTCCCCGCCAAGCGCAACGACGGCGTCACCAAGGTGAAGCCGGCCGCCATAGCCGTTGATCTCGCCGGGAACGTCTTCGTCTCCGACCCGTCCAAGTCGCTGCTGCAGCAGTACGACAGGACCGGCAAACTGCTGCGCGAGCAGGAGATAGCCAACAACGGCCTCGCGCTGCATCCCGACGGCATAATCTATATAGTGAACGCCCGCGAGGGCAAGGTCCGGGAGATAGGCTACGACGGCTCCGTGATAGGGACCTTCGGCACCCGCGGTAAGGGGAAGACCGAGTTCCAGAACCTTTGCGGCGCCTACGCCGACCCGGCCGGCACGCTTTACCTCTGCGACGACGGCAATAAGAAGGTCACCTACCTGAAGCTGGAAGGAACAAAGGGCGCCGAGGGCCTCAAGCCCGCCGGCCTGCTGGCCCGCTTCACCATAAAGGGGCCCGCGGAAAAGGCCCTCTTCAAGGCGGACGTGCTGTCTGTCCGCAAGGACGGCGCCATGATCGCCCATATGCCCGAAGCCAGGGAGATGGTCCTGATAGAGAACGGCGTCAAGAAAACCCTCGCCTCCATGGGCAAGCAGCCGGGGCAGGTCAAGGCGCCCAAGGGGATTTTCGCCTCCTCCGACGGGAAGTTCTTCGTCTCCGACACCGGCAACGACCGGGTCCAGATCTTCAAGGCCGACGGGACCTTCGACTCGCAGTTCGGCGGGCCCGGCTCCGGAGAGGGCAAGTTCAAGTCGCCGATGGGCCTCACGGTCAACGGCAACGGCAATGTCTACATCGCCGACTCCAGGAACAAGCGCGTGCAGGCCTTCAGCCAGGACGGCATCTTCCTCTTCGCCGTCGGCCCGCAGGTCGGCAGCCTCACGCTGGTGAACCCGGTGGACGCCGCTTCGGACGAGAAGAACAACCTCTACATACTGGACGCCGGCCTCAAGAAGGTCATAGTCACCGACCAGTCGGGCAAGTTCCTCTCCGCCTGGGACGACTCGGGGGCCCTGTCCGCTCCCGCTTCCCTGGTCTATGACGGCAAAGGCTTCTTTTACGTGCTGGACAAGGGGTCCTACAACGTCAAGATCTTCGACGTGAACGGCCGCTTCCAGGCCTCGTTCTTCGCCCGCGGGACGGGCGAGCGCGAACTGGCCGGGCCGCAGTTCCTGGCCTACGGCGGCGACAGGATACACATCGCCGACGCCTCCAGGATCGCCTCTTTCGATATCAGTTATATCCCCGAGGCGCCGGCAGGTTTCGCCGCGGTTCCCGGCGGCAAGGGAGTTAAACTCTCCTGGAAGCCGGTCGAGAACGACCGGGTCAAGGGCTACAAGGTCTTCAGGGCTCCCGCCGCGGGCGGCAAATGGGCCGAGCTGGCCTATACCGAGAAGAGCGCGCACGAGGACGCGTCCGCCGAGGGCGGTACCGCCTACCGCTACCGTGTGGCCGCGGTTTCCGGCGCGGGTTTTCCCGGCGAGAACTCCCCGTCCGTTACGGCGACGGCGTCCGGCAAGGCGGAGGCGGCCAGGCCCG
>DNQL01000188.1 GCA_003500765.1 Elusimicrobiota bacterium
CCGGGGTTCCCGTCGTCCGCCGCCCCAGCACCCGCCCCGGAAGGGGCGGCGGGCCAGGGCGGGCCCCTGCAGTCGATAAGCCTGGGCAACCTGGTCAAGGGGCTGGTAGAGACCTCAGTGAAGGACCCCAAAGCCCGGGTGCACGCCTACGAGGAGGCCCTGGGCATGATAAAGGACGCCATGGACAAACAGGTCGAGGAGGCGACAAGGGCCATACAGGCCGAAAAGGAGCACGCGGTAAATACCAGGGCGAGGACTGAACAGGTCCTTTCCACCGTCGCCGAGGGCAAGATGATAATCGACAAGCAGGGGCGCATACTGATGATGAACCCCGCCGCCGAGGCGATAGCCGGCAAGAAGTTCATGGAACTTGCGGGTCATTACATAACCGATCACATAAGGCCCGGCGAACATTTCCTGGCCTTATCCGAGGATATGGACCTCTCGGCGGGACACGCTCCGACCGGGGAGGTGAGCGTCGCCGGCGACGAGAGTGTGGAGAAGGCGATGCGCAGTTCCTTCGCGCTGCTGGAGGACGACGAGGGGCGGGTCATAGGTGCCTACACAACGCTTCCTAACATCATGAAATTCAAGGAGGCCGAGCGGCTGCAGGAGGAGTTCCTTTCCCGCATCACGCACGACCTCCAGTCCCCCCTCTCGTCGATAACATCGGCCCTGGAGATGCTGAACGACAGCGCCGGCACCAAGCTGGACCAGACCGAGGGGAAGTTCCTGGATATAAGCGTGCGCAATAGTCACCGGCTGGTCAATATGATAAAGGGAATACTGGATTTCTCCAAGCTGCAGTCGGGAAAGACGGAGATAAATCCAAGGCCGGTATCGGTTTCCGCCATGATAAACGAGGCGGGCGAGGGGCTCATTCCCTGGTCACGCAACAGGAGCGTTAACCTGGTCCTGAGGCCTCCCTCCCCCGACCTGACGGTCATGGCTGACCACGAGAAGATGGTTCAGGTCCTTACGAACCTCATCTCGAACGCGATGAAGGCCACTCCCTCCGGGGGCACCATAATGGTCGCGGCCTCGCCTTCCCCCAGGAAGGACGGCACGGTGGTTATAGGCGTGAGGGATACGGGGCACGGGATAGCCAAGGAAGACCTCGAAAGGGTCTTCGACAAGTTCGTCCAGATAAAGGCCAACCGTCACCGTGAAGGCGTCGGGCTCGGCCTGGCCATCGTGAAGGAATTCATCAGGCTGCACGGCGGGAGGATCTGGGCGACCAGCGAAGTGGGCAAGGGGTCCACTTTCTACTTCACGCTGCCGCTGGCTTCCGGGGAGGAAGGTTAGCGCGACAGCTTTTCCAGCTCGGCCGCCACTTCAGGGAACTCGTTCTTCCTGGCCACGCCGGCGGCGTCCAGGCCTTCCTTGTTGCGCGCGTCGGGCCTGGCCCCCAGTGAAACCAGTTTTTTGGCGGTCTCCAGGTGTCCGCGCCAGGCGGCCAGCATAAGGGGAGTGTTATTGTCGTAGTCGCGGGCGTTGATATTGGCCCCGCCCAGCACCAGTTTTTCACATATCCCTGTGTGCCCCCTGAGGGCGGCCCACATCAGGGGGGTCCAGGTTATCTTGTCCCTGTCCTCGGTAGGCGCCCGGTGGTTGAGCAGTACTTGCAGGGCCGCCGGCTTGTTCCACCTGGCCGCCAGGTGCAGCGAAGTCTGCACGCGGGCCTCGCGGGCCCTTATGTCGGCCCCCTTGAGCAGGAGCAATTCCGTTATCTCCGCGTTGTCCCTCATGACGGCCATCATGAGCGGAGTGAAGGCTTTCGTTTTTTTGGGATTAGTGGAAACCCCGGCGTCTATGAGGCGTTCAACTTCCCGGATTTCGTTCTTGCGTATGGCGTCCAGGAGGGCCTGGTGGTCGTCCGTGCCCCCGCAGGCGGGCAAAATCAGGACCGCGGCGCATAGCGCCGCTTTCAGCCCGGCTGTTCCGCAGCGTTTCCCGGAGCGGTTCCACATCCGATAATTGTAGCCCGTGGCGGGGCTTTTTGCAAGCCCGGGGCAAAAAAAACCCTCCCCGTGCGGGGAGGGCTTCGCCGGCAGGCGCGCTGCTACTGCAGGAAGCCCGGGGCCAGCGACCCGGTTACGGACCGGAGCTCGGTCAGTCTCACTTCTCGCACCGGCGGAAGGGACGCCGTGAGGCTCGCGTAGGCGGCTTCCCCTTCCGAGCGCGGGATGAATTCCGCCAGCTCCGAGACTTTCGTTACATCCTCGCCGCGGCCGCCGTCGTCGGCCACCCGGTAGGAGACCCTGCAGCCGCCCTCGTAAGCGAAATCCGTCTCCCCCCTGACCAGTATCCCCTCTATGAGGTTCGTGTCCCTGTTGAACACGGGGGAGCCTGAATTGCCCCCGTAGGTGTCGAGGTTGGCGACGAAATATCCGTCATGGCCGGATTCGCGCACGGCGGCTCCGCCGGCCACTTTAAGCGGCAGCCCGACGGGGTGGCCGATGACGAAGAGGGGCGAACCTTTAGCGGGGGCGCCGGCGCGGTTGACCGCGAGCGGAGTGCGGCCGGCGGCTTTGCGGTCTATGCGTACCAGGGCGTAATCCGCGCCGAGGC
>DNQL01000072.1 GCA_003500765.1 Elusimicrobiota bacterium
GGCCCGCCGGGGCATAGTGGTCTGCGGCAGCGGCGTGGGCGCCTGCGTGGCCGCCAACAAGTTCAAGGGCGTGCGCGCCGGCCTCTGCCACGACACCTACTCCGCCCACCAGGGCGTGGAGCACGACGACGTCAACGTCCTCTGCCTGGGCGCGCGCATCATAGGCGAGAGCCTGGCCCTTGAGGTGGCCTCGGCCTTCCTCGGCGCGGAATTCAGCAACGAGGAGCGCCACGTCCGCCGCCTCAACAAGGTAAAGAAGTTCGAAGAAGGCCTCAGTTCCTGAACCTTTTTCATTTGACAGCGGCGGGCGTGAAAAGATATACTCTTCATAGGGGAAAAATACACCTTCCTTAGTACGGAAGAGCCCGGCAGCCGGACGATATCGGCACCCGGGCCTTCTTGAACAGGCGAGCACTATGGAAAAACCGAAAAAAACCCGGAAAACGGATATCCGTCCGGCCATTGCCGCCGCCGAAGGCGTCCAGAAATCCCCGGAGGAAAAGAAAATGCTGAAGTTAGCCACACGCAAAAACGCGCCCAAGACCGCGGCCAAGGCCAAGACCGCCGCCGTCCCCACGACCGACTACGTCGTGCTGGACTACCCCAAGAACCTCGAGACCATAACCTCGAGGAACTACGCCGTGCGCATCGGCTCCTGCGACTGCGTCGGGATGGACATCTCCATCGACGACCAGCCCTGGCAGCCCTGCCGCTGGGCCGTCGGCTACTGGTGGTTCGACTGGAACAACTTCGCTCCCGGCACCCACCAGCTGGTAGCCCGGATGCACAAGAGCAACGGCGATTACGTGCTCTCCAAGCGCCGCCGCTGCAAGGTAGCCTGAGCTAAACAGGTAAAATTGCGCCGCCCACGGGCGTCCCGCGAGGGACAAGCCCGCGGGCGGTTTAATTTGTAAAATGAAGACTGACCGACGTCATATGCCGCGCACTAAAATAATCGCCACGCTGGGGCCCGCCAGCGCGAACTCCGCCGTCCTGCGCAGGATGATGCGCGCCGGCCTGGACATGGCCCGGTTCAACTTCTCCCACGGCACCCACGCCGACCACCTGCGCGCGCTGGACCTGCTGCGCGGCCTCAACAAAAAATACCGCCGCGCGGTGAAGACGCTGCAGGACCTGCAGGGCAACCGCATACGGATAGGGGACCTGAAAGCGCCGGCGGAACTCAGGAAGCGGCAGTCGGTCGTCCTTTTCCAGGGCGCCGGCCGCGGCGACGCCCGCCACATCCCATTCGACTACCCGGGCCCGCTCAAGCCGGTCAAAAAAGGGCATTCCATATATATCGACGACGCGCGAATCTCTCTGCGGGTCGAGAGCGTCGGCCGGGGGGAGATACGCGCCGTAGTGACCGCGGGCGGCCTGCTCAAGACCCGCAAAGGAGTGAACATCCCGGAAGCCCGGCTCGAATTCCCGCTGCTCAACGACGAGGACCGCCGCGACATACAGTTCGGCGCCTCCTGCGGCTTCGACGCCGTCGCCCAGTCCTTCGTGCTCACCGCCGAAGAGGTGGACGCCGTCCGTGCGCTCATCAAGCCCCGCCTTCCGAAATGCAGGGTTTTCGCCAAGATAGAGCATCCCGACGCGGTAAAGAATATAGACGAGATACTGGAAGCCGCCGACGGCATCATGGTCGCGCGCGGCGACCTGGGCATCACCATGCCCGTCTGGCAGATACCGGTCATGCAGAAGCTGCTCATCCGCAAGGCCAACACGGCCCGCAAGCCGGTCATCACCGCCACACAGATGCTGGAATCCATGACCGACAACCCGCTGCCCACCCGCGCCGAGACCACCGACGTGGCCAACGCCATACTCGACGGCACCGATTATGTCATGCTCTCGGGAGAGACCGCGGCCGGCAAGTACCCCGACCGCGCCGTCTGGATGATGAACGAGCTTATAAAATACACCGAGGCGCACGAAAAGGGTCTCCGCCGCCGCTAAAAACAGGATGCGCAAGCTCAACCTCGCGACTCTCCTCGCCCTGCTCGCCGCTCCCGCCGCCGCCCAATGGGGAGGACCGCCGGAGCCCGGCTCTTCCGCGAAGACCTCGTTCAGTATCGCCGGGGGGGACCTCCGCGAACGCAGGTCGGGCCTGGAAACCTCGGTCGCGCTGGGCAAGGCCGGCGCCTACGCCTTCTCCCTCTCCGGCGGCCTGGAGCACATGAACACCTCCGGCCGCGGCTATTTCCCCGGCGAGCTCTACAAGGCCTCGCTGGGGCTCTCGGCGCGCAACGGCGGCGTAAGCTTCTCCCTCGGCGCGCGATCGGACTCCGACAGGCCGTATAATTCCTCGTCGGAGACGGACCTGGGCTTCAATTTCACCAGGGAGCTCGGCAAGAACGGCTCGCGCGGGGTCTGGCTCGCCGGCCTCAACTATTCCAGCCGGCGCAGCTTCCTGCGCGGCCTGCCGGTGCCCTTCGTCTCCTACCGCTACATATCGGAGAAGTGGACCGTCTTCGTGCCTTTCATGGTACAGTGGCGGCCCGGCGGAGACATGTCGTACTCCTTCCGCTGGCGGCCGGTAAGATATTTCAGCCTGGCCGCGGCCTGGCGCCCGCCGGGTCCGTTCGGCGCCGAGCTGGAGGGCGGCATAGGCCTGGAGCAGTTCCTGCTCGCCGGCAGGCCCGACACCGGCGACTCCCTTTACCTGGAAACCCCGTTCATCGCTTTCAAGCCGTCCATGCGCCTGCCCGGACGCTTCACGCTGACGGCGGAGGCCGGCTGGCATTTCGACGGCCGCTACTATACCGGCAGGAAGTACGACGATCACGGCCTGCAGACCGATATCGACGGCGGGGCCTTCGCCG
>DNQL01000236.1 GCA_003500765.1 Elusimicrobiota bacterium
GCTCGGCCAGCGGCTCAAGCCTGCCCATCCCGAGCGCTTCGGCCAGCAGCCACTGGGCGCAGGCCTCCGGCTCCTGCGAGCCGGCGCTCTCAAGGAGCCCGCGCCCCCTGGCCAGGAGCTCAGCCCTGCTCGCCATCTTTCTCCGAAGAGAAGAAAAGCCGCAGGTCTTCCAGCATCGGCTTTATCTCCCCCTCCATCACGGCGTCTATATTGTGCCAGGAACGCTGCGCCCTGTGGTCGGTAACGCGGCTCTGCGGGAAATTGTAGGTACGTATCTTCTCCGAGCGGTCGCCGGAGCCTACCTGCCGCCGCCGCTCTCCCTCCAGCGACTCCGTGCGGCTCTCGGCAGCCGCGGAATTCAGGCGGGCGTAGAGCTGCGTCATGGCCTTATGCTTGTTCTGTCCCTGCGAGCGTTCCTGCTGGCAGGCCACCACTATGCCGGTCGGCAGGTGGGTGATGCGCACCGCGGTCTCCACCTTGTTGACGTTCTGACCGCCGGCGCCGCCGGCGCGGTAAGTGTCTATCTTCAGGTCTTTCGGGTCTATCTTTATCTCCTCGGCCTCGTCGGGCTCGGGCAGGACGGCCACGGTCACGGTCGAGGTGTGGATGCGGCCCGAGGCCTCGGTCTGCGGCACGCGCTGCACGCGGTGCACGCCGCCTTCGTACTTCAGCCAGGAATAGACGTCGCGGCCCTTCACGTTCATGACGCCGCTCTTAAGGCCCTTGAGGCCGGTCGAATTCAGTTCGTGCACTTCGGCGGTCCAGCCCATCGACTGGACGAACTTCAGGTACATGCGGAAGATGTCGGCCGCGAAAAGGGCGGACTCGTCGCCGCCCACGCCGGCGCGCACCTCGAGGAAAACGTCCTTGGCGTCGAGCGGGTCGGGCGGCAGCAGGGCCAGCTTCAGGGCCTGCGCCGTTTCGGCCAGCCGGGCTTCTACCTGGGGAAGTTCCGCCGCTGCCATCTCCGCCATCTCGGGGTCGTTGCCCGAGACCAGCGCGCGCAGGCCGGCGGCCTCTTTTTCGAGGGCGGCCAGCGAATCGGAAAGGGCTGTTATCGACTTGAGGGAGGCGTGCTTGCGGGAAAGGGATTCTATCTCGGACGGGGCGAGGCCGGGCTCGGCCAGCCGCCTTTCGGTCTCGGCCAGCTCTTCGCGTATTTTACCGATGTCCGCGGCTTGTTCCGGGCTCATATCAGGCCTGGGATTCTCCCCCTATAATAGACAGGCAGGGCGGCCCGTGAGGGCGCGCCCTGCCTGTCTCTCGCGGAGCTATTTGCCTTCCGCGGGCTTCTTCTCCGCCTTGGCGGGCTTGGCCGTCTTGGCGTCGGCGGCCTTCTTGGGGGCGGAGGAAAGGACTTTCTTGCCGCGGTGCTTGGGCGCCATCGCGATCTTGGCGGCCACGACCTTCTTGGGCTTGCGCTCCAGGGTCTTGCCGCCCGTGGCGGCGAATTTCTTCTGGAACTTCTCGACGCGGCCGGCGGTGTCGAGGAACTTATGCTTGCCGGTGTAGAAGGGGTGGCAGGCGTAGCAGATCTCCACCTTGATGGGGGCCCGGGTGGACCTGGTCGTGAAGGCGTTGCCGCAGGCGCAGCTGACTTCGCAGAGGGAGTACTTGGGGTGTATGTCGGTTTTCATTGTTCCGTCCTGAGTTAAACTAGCGAATATATCAATATTTTAGCATATTAGGGGACGTTGTTTAGTTCTTTAGTTTTCATCCGGATTATCGTCTCCTCCCCCACCCGGGGGCTCCCGGAAAACTAAAGAACTAAACAACGTCCCCCTATTTTCCCCTATTTTCTGCCGAATTTGGCGGTGGGGTTCACGGAGCGGCCGGTATTGGTGAGTATCTCGAAATGCAGATGGGGGCCCGTAGAAGTGCCGGTGGAACCGACTTTGCCCAGCATGCTGCGCCCTTTCTGGACGATCTCCCCTTCTTTTACAGTGATCCTGGAGAGGTGGCCGTAGCGGGTGGTGTAACCGTCGGAATGCTTCACGTCCACCACGTAGCCGTAGCCGCCCAGCCAGCCGGCGAAAACGACTGTCCCGGAACGGGACGGGAAAACGGGAGTCCCCACCTTCATGGGGATGTCTATGCCGCTGTGGAACATCGTTTTCTTGTGGATAGGGTGGAAGCGGTTCCCATAGCGGGAGCTGATGCGGGACAGGTAGGGCAGCGGTATGCGGTAGGTATCCAGGTCCAGGTAGACCCCGGGCAGCAGCAACCGGTCGCCTTTCCCGAAAGTGTAATTGGAAACCAGCGACGAAGGCGGCAGCCGGTTGGCCCTGACCACGTCGGCGCGGAATTCTTTAAGGACGGAATCCGGCCTGCGATAGCGGGCGGTGATACCGTTAAGCGTCTCGCCGTCCTGGGCGACCTCGTGCAGGTAGCCGTTGCCGTTATGCACGCGGATATAGCCGCCGCGGCGCATGAAGACGAATTCGTTATGATTGGTGCTCTGCAGCGCCTTGACGTCGGTGCCGTACCGCAGGGCTATCCCTTTTATCGTGTCCGAGGGGCCTATGCGGTGGCGCGCGTGGACAACGCGCTCCAGCGTTTTGAAAGCCTCCGGGTCCGGCGCGTCGGGGCCGGCCGGCGTGAGAACGGAAAAACGGGCGTAATCGGGCGGGTCATGCCTGGGAACGCTCGCCACCGCGATGACCACGGTGGCGAGCAGCCCGGCGGCCGCGGCCGGCAATATCCCGCGCCTGACGCTCACCGGCCTCCGCCCATCTCCATGGACTTGAGGAAGTCCTTGTTCGACTTGGTGGCGCCCAGCTTGGTCAGCAGCAGCTCCATCGCGTCGACGGGGGAGAGCGGGGCCAGGACCTTGCGCAGTATCCAGACCTTATTGAGCTCGTCCTCGCTCATCAGCAGCTCTTCCTTGCGGGTGGAGGTGCGGTTGATGTCGATGGCGGGGAAGATGCGGCGGTCGGCCAGTTTGCGGTCGAGGTAGATTTCCGAATTGCCGGTTCCCTTGAATTCCTCGAAGATGACGTCGTCCATGCGGCTGCCGGTCTCGACCAGGGCCGTGGCGATGATGGTCAGCGAGCCGCCTTCCTCAATATTGCGGGCCGCGCCGAAAAAGCGCTTGGGCCGCTGCAGCGAGGTGGACTCGAGGCCGCCGGAGAGGACGCGCCCGGAAGACGGGGTCACCGTGTTGTAGGCGCGCGCCAGGCGGGTGATTGAGTCGAGCAGGACCACGACGTTCTTGCCCAGTTCGGTCATGCGCTTGGCCTTCTCCAGCACGATCTCGGAGACCTGCACGTGGCGGTCGGCCGGTTCGTCGAAGGTGGAGGCTATGACCTCGCCGCGCACCGAGCGCTTCATGTCCGTGACTTCCTCGGGGCGCTCGTCGATGAGCAGTACTATCAGTTCTATGTCGGGGTGGTTGGTGGTCAGCGAATTGGCGAGACGCTGCAGGATCATCGTCTTGCCGGTCTTGGGAGCGGCCACGATGAGCTGGCGCTGGCCCTGGCCGACCGGCACCATCAGGTCTATGGTCCTGCCGATCAGGTCCGTCTTTACGGTCTCCAGCGTGAAGCGCTGGTTGGGGTGCAGCGGCGTCAGGTTGTCGAAGAGCGGGCGGCGGGCTATCTTCTCTATCTCCACGCCGTTGACGGTCTTGACCTGCAGCAGGGCGAAGAAGCGCTCGCCGTCCTTGGGCGGGCGGATCAGGCCGGAGATGGTGTCGCCCTTGCGCAGGCCCAGTTTCTTGATCTGCGAAGGAGAGACGTAGATGTCCTCGTGGCTGGAGAGGTAGTTGTATTCCTCGGAGCGGAGGAAGCCGAAGCCGTCGGGCAGTATCTCCAGGACGCCGTCGCCGGCGACCAGGCCGTTCTGCCTGGCCTGCGCCTCCATTATCTTGCCGATGAGCTCCTGCTTGCGCAGGCCGGCCACGCCCTCCAGGTTGAACTTTTCGGCCATCTTGAGTATGTCCGAGACGGTCATCTTGGTCAGCTCGGAGATGTCCAGCTTGGGGACCTCCCTGCCGTTGCCCTGGACCTGGGGCTGCTGGCCGCCGTTCTGCGGCTGGCCCTGCCCCTGACCCTGGTTCTGGTGATGGTGATGATAGTCGGGCCTGCCCCCGCGCCTGTCCCCCTGCCTGTCCCCCTGTCTTTCACCCTGCTGGGGCCTGCCGTCCTGGTTGTTCGTCGAATTCATTTTACCTCTCCGCTGTTATTTTAAGAAAACCGTGTATCCGTTTCACGCCGGCCCTGAGAGCCGCCCTGGACCCGGAATTGTCCAGCCTGATGTCCGCCCTGTCCTCTTTCTCACCCGCGGGCAGCTGCGCCCTTTCCCTGGCCTCTAACTCTCCCTGGGGCCATCCCCTGTCCGCGCAGCGCTTCCGCCTTACCTCCCCCGGCGCCGTGACGCATATCGTCAGGTGTAAATGCCTCTCCAGTCCGGTCTCGAAAAGCAGAGGCGCGTCTACAATGGCGGTCTTTTTGGGGGATTTTGAGATTAGGGCTATCGTTTCTTCGATTATAAGTGGATGGAGCAGAGACTCCAGTTTCTTCCTGCCGGCTTTGTCGCGGAAAACCTTCGCCGCGAGCTTTTTTCTGTCCAGGGAACCGTCCGGTAGGAATACGCGTGGGCCAAACTGCCTGAAAATTTTACTATAGCAGGCGGGGGAAGTCAATACGGACCGGGCCAGTTCGTCCGCGGAAACGGTGAAGACCCCCAGCCTCGCGAACTCCTCCAGCGCCGCGCTTTTGCCCGCGCCGATGGGGCCGGTGAGGCCCACGAGGAGCTTGCGCCGGCGCAGCGCGGCGAAG
>DNQL01000211.1 GCA_003500765.1 Elusimicrobiota bacterium
GGCGCTGGACCCCGCCCTGCCCGGGGCGGAGGCCGGCGCGGACTGGGCCTGCGGCCGCTGAAAAACGGTTTTTGTTTTGTAGAATAGGGCGGGAGTTCAGGGGGATAAATGTCAGCGATACTTTTAATAGACGACGACAAGGATTTCAGCGGCCTTGCTGCGGCCCATTTTTCAAAGCAGGGCTACTCCGTGACCCTGGCGGAGGGCGGAAAAGAGGGCCTTGCCAAGGCCGCTTCCTCCAGGCCGGATATCGTGATACTCGATATCATGATGCCGGACATGAACGGGGTGGAGGTGCTGCGGGAACTCAACTCCGACCCGGACACCTCCGACATCCCCGTGCTCATACTCACCGGCAAGTATATCGACCCCGGCATGACCGATATGTTCGCCCAGGAGCGAAATTTCCGCGGGATAGTCGCCAAGCCCGTAGATTTCGGCATGCTGCAGCGGAAGATGGAAGAACTGCTGGCCAGGTAAACCGCTCCTCCCGGACAGGCCGCCCGCGGGCGGCCTTTTCATTTTGTAGAATAGGAGGCGGAGAACACTATGCCTTCCATACTGATGATAGACGATGACGAAGATTTCAGCGGCCTGACCTCGGAGTATTTCACCAGGAAGGGCTATTCGGTGGCGCTGGCCTCCGGCGGCCGGGACGGCCTGGCCAAGGCGGAGTCCGCCCCGCCGGACCTGATCTTCCTCGACATTATGATGCCGGACATGAACGGCATAGAAGTGCTGCGCGAGCTGAGTTCCGACTGCGACACCGCCTCCATCCCCGTGCTGGTCATGAGCAGCAGGAACGTTGACGCGGGACTGGAGAGGATGTTCGCGCAGGAACGCAATTTCAAGGGCTTCGTGCCCAAACCCCCCAACTTCGACACGCTGGAGATGAAAGTCGCCGGCCTGCTGCGCGTCCGCTGAGCCGGGTCCCCGTCGATGCCGGAAGGCCGCCCGCCCGGGCGGCCTTTTCTTTTGCGCGGATTTTACGGCGCGGGCCGGCGCCGTGTTTTACAAAAAAGGTATTATTTGAATATGGACGCTCCCAAACATTCTTCCGCTTACCGTTTCCGCCGCGCCCTCAACTGGGTGCCCCTCGGTTTCGCCTACGCCTTCCTCTACATGGGCCGCTACAACCTGACTGTTTCCAAGAGCGTGCTGGGCGACGCTCTGATGACCAAGGCCCAGTTCGGCGAGATCTTCGCCGTCGGAGCCTGGGTCTACGCCCTCTCTTTCCTTATCACAGGTCCGCTGACCGACAAGATGGGCGGCCGCGTGGCCATGCTGGTGGGCACGGCGGGCGCCATGTTCGCCAACTTCCTGATGGGCCTGACGCTCTACGGCATAACCTTCTGGGGCTGGAACGTCTCGATAGCGACCTCTTTCCTCTTCCTCTACGCGCTGAACATGCACTTCCAGAGCTACGGCGCCATCTCCATCGTGACCGTCAAGGCGCCGTGGTTCCACGTGCGCGAGCGCGGCACCTTCTCCACGATATTCGGCGCGATGATAGCCTTCGGACTCTACTTCGCCTTCGACTGGGGCTTCGCGCTGGCCGAGGCCACGCGCGCCACAGCCGGGGAGGCCCCGTCCGTCATGGCGCGGGTCTTTGCCGCCGTCTTCGGCCTGGGCGGCGCCGGCGTGGACCAGAACTGGTGGATCTTCTTCGCCCCGGCCGCTATACTGGGCGCTTTCTGGCTGATCATGTTCTTCTTCCTGCGCAACACGCCCGGCGAGGCCGGTTACCAGGACTTCGATACCGGCGAGGATTCGGTCTCGGACACCGGCGAGCGCCTGCCGATAAAGAAAGTCTTCCTCAAGATAATCACTCATCCCGTGCTGCTGGTGGTCTGCGGTATAGAGTTCTGCAGCGGCATACTGCGCAACGGCATAATGCACTGGTACCCGTTGTTCGCGGCCGAGGTGGGCTTCAAGAAAGGGTTCTGGATAACCGATAACTGGGGCCTGATGCTCCTCCTGACGGGCCTGGCCGGCTCTTTCCTGACCGGCTGGTGTTCCGATAAACTCTTCCAGTCGCGCCGCGGGCCGATGGCCGCCATACTCTACGGCGTGATGGGCGCCAGCGCGGGCGTGATGGCGCTGACGCTGGGCGCCAATATCTGGTGGGCCGGGATCGCGACGATGCTGATCTCCATGTCGGTGACCGGCGTGCACGGCATACTGTCGGGCACCTCTACTACCGATTTCGGCGGCGCCAAGAACGCCGGCGCGGCTACGGGCATAGTGGACGGCATGGTCTATCTGGGCACCGGCTTCCAGTCGATTGTCATCGGCCATATCACGCCCGTCGGGGAGCTGGCCAAGGACCCCTCCAATTGGAAACTGTGGCCGGTTTTCCTGGTCCCTTTCGCCGTCATAGGTTTCTTCCTCTCGGTGAAGATCTGGAACGCACTGCCCAAAAAGTCCCGGCGGCCCGCGGCCGTGCCCGCCGAGCCGGAATACCAGCCGGGTTCCTGAATGGACGCGCCGCGGAAGCATCCCAAAGACCCGCTGCACGGCGTTACGCTGGAGAGCGTATTGAAAACGCTGGTCCAGCGTTACGGCTGGAGGGAGCTGGCGCGGCGGATACCGGTCCGCTGCTTCATGTTCGACCCCACCGTCAAGTCCAGCCTCACTTTCCTGCGCAAGACCCCCTGGGCGCGCAAGAAAGTCGAGGACTGGTACGTCGAGGACCTTCCGCGCAAGTAGCCCCCTCATGGAATTATCCCCGGACCAGCAGAAAGCCCTGGACGCCTTGCTGGGCTGGTACAAGGACCAGTCCCGGCGTCCGTTCATAACGCTGGGCGGCTACGCGGGCACCGGCAAGACCACGCTCATCGCCGTGTTCAGGCGGGAGCTGGCGCGGCTTCATAAAGGTATTAAAGTTTCCTTCTGCAGCTATACCGGCAAGGCGGCGCAGAACATGCGCGGCCGCCTGAAAGAATCGGGCGCCGCGATGCCCGGAGACACCGTTGGCACCATACACGGCCTCATCTACACTCCCCGCGAGACTTCCGACGGGCGTATCGCCGGCTGGGACCGCAAGGACTCGCTGGAGCGCCATCTTATAATCGTCGACGAGGCGTCGATGGTCGATTCCGTCATCTGGCACGACCTGCTTTCATACGGAGTGCCGATAGCCGCCGTCGGAGACCACGGACAGCTGCCGCCCATCGAGGGCAAGTTCAACCTGATGCGCGCGCCGGAGATAATGCTGACGCATATCCACCGGCAGGCGCGCGGCAATCCCATCATCGAGGTCTCGGAGCTGGCCCGCTCGACGGGGCTCATAGAGCCGCGCCGCTACGGCCCGGGCGTGGTCAAGTTCCTCAAAGAGGACCCCGACGCGCAGGAGCGGAGCGGCGAGCTGCTGGAGAGCTGGTCGCCCGAGACCATGATACTCTGCGGCTACAATTCCACGCGCAATAAGCTCAACCAGTTCATACGCGGCAACCGCGGCTTCGAGACGGCCGAGCCGTCGAGCGGCGACCGGGTCATCTGCCTGCGCAATAACCGCAAGAAGGGGATATTCAACGGGATGCTGGGGACCCTGTCGCATATCGCGCGGCACGACAAGGACTGGTACGAGGCGGAGATAGACCTCGACGACCGCGACAAGCCCTATCACGGGCTGATATACGCGCCGCAGTTCGGCGCCAAGACCGGCGTGAATTTCACGGCCGACCGCAAGCTGGCGATGCTGGGGGACCTTTTCGATTTCGGTTACGCGCTGACCGTGCATAAGGCGCAGGGCGGCCAGGCCCGGCGGGTTGTGATGTTCGAGGAGCGGTTCCCCAAGATGGACGACGACACCTGGCGGCGCTGGCTCTACACCGGCGTGACGCGCGCGGAAGAGGAGCTCTACCTCTTCGGTTAGGGCCGGCGGTCCGCCCCAGTCCCGGCCCGGTATTTGTTAATATGTCATATGCGCTTCCGGTAAACAGCGCCCTGAAAACAGAGGAACAATGAAAAAATACAAGAATCTCAGCGGGAAGTCGACGGTCGCGGCCTTCGAGATCGCGAAAGATTACATGAAGATCGGCTTTACCAGCCACGAGGTTTATCGCTATTCCAACCAGAGCGTTGGCGGCGAAAATCTCAAACAGATGAAGACGCTGGCCCTGGCGGGCAAGGGTCTCGGTACTTTCATAGAGACCAAGGCGAAAGACAAGTCCGACAGGAAGATCCGCTAAGAAACACGATACCGGGAATGTTCCCGCAAGGCGCCGTTTTGAACATTACCGTTATAGATCCTGAAAACAGCCTGGTGGAGAGGGCGGGAGAGACCCTGCTCTCCGCCCGGTCATTGCCCGATAATATCGTGGTTTTCCCGGGCAAGCGGCCGGGCCATTTCCTGCGCAAATACCTGGCGGACAAAAAAGGCGCGGCGCTGCGCGCGCCGGTCATAACCTCCATGGACGGCTTCATCGACCTGGCCGCGGAGGAACTGGGCGTAAAGGGGACGGCGGCTTCGACGCTGGACCTGGCGGGGCTGCTTCATTCGCGCTTCAAAAAAGACCTGTGCCGGGTCATAGCGCGCGACCCGGCGGAACTGCCGTTGGATTCTTTCCTGCCCTGGGCCCTCAAGCTCATCGGCGACCTGGAAGAGCTCAGGATAGAGCTCAAGACCCCGAAGGACCTTGCCGCCTACGACCATATGCTGCCCGGCGAGCTGAAGGGCTCCGCCTTTACCGAGAAACTGGAAGGTTTCAGCCGCCTCTACGCCGATTTTTACGTCGAGGCGGAGAAGGCGGGCCTGCTGACCCGGTCGATGAAATACGCGCTGGTGGCGGAGCGGATAGGGGATTTCGACGCCGGCAAATACGAGAATATCGTCTTCGCGGGGCTTTTCGCGCTGACGGCGGCCGAGAAGGCCGTCCTCAAAAGCCTGGCGGCGCGCGGCGCGCGGGTGCTGCTGGAGCCCGGCCCGGGGCTGGAGGAGCAGTTCTCCTTCCTCGGGAAGGTCTCGCAGCCGCCCGCGCCCCCGCCGGCCTCGCTTAAATTTTACAAGGCGGCCGACCTGCACGGCGAGGTCTTCGGCCTGGCGCGGGCGCTCAAAAGCCCGTCGCCCGACGACGTGATAGTGCTGCCCGAGCCGCGGGCGCTGTTCCCGGTCATGGAGAACGTCCTGCCCGGCGCCGGCGAATATAATATCTCGATGGGCTACCCGCTCTCCGCCACGCCCGTATACGCGCTGCTCGACGCGCTGGGCGACCTGCTGGACAAGCGCAGCGGCGGCGCCTATTTCGCGCCCGATTACCTCAGGTTCGTCTTCCACCCTTACGTGAAGAACGTCTATTTCGCCGGCANNCCGAGCCGGGCCGCGTGGTCTTCCAGACGGTGGAGGAGACGCTCTCCGGGAGGATGGACAAGTACGTCGGGCTGGAGGAGATAGAGAACGACGAGCGCGTCCTGGCCGCCGCGGCCGCCAGGCTGCGCGATCACGGCGG
>DNQL01000223.1 GCA_003500765.1 Elusimicrobiota bacterium
ACCCTTTTCGCCAGGCACGCGGCGGCGGAGGCCGGCCTGCCCCGCCCGCCGGCGCCTTTCTCTTTCGACGTGCGCATCATCTACAACCCGGAGATGGAGTCGCCGGTCTTCATGGTGCCCGGGGTGATGGGTATGATAGTCTGCATCGTTACGATAATACTCACCAGCATGTCGCTGACCCGCGAGCGGGAGGTGGGCACTTTCGAGACCATAGTCTCCGCCCCGCTCGAGAATTACGAGATACTGCTGGGCAAGATCGTCCCCTACGTGGCGCTGGGGCTGGTCAACGTGTCCCTGGTGGTGGCGGCCGGTTTCGTCCTTTTCGGCGTGCCGGTGCGGGGCGAGATGTGGCGGCTCCTGGCCGCGGCGCTGGCTTTCGTTATAACCACGGTGGGGATAGGCACCATGATCTCCACCATCTCCCGCAGCCAGCAGCAGGCGATGATGGGCGGCTTCATCTTCCTTTTCCCGGCCGTGCTGATGAGCGGCATCATGTACCCGGTGGAGAACATGCCGGCGCTGCTCAAGCCGGCGGTGTACCTCAACCCGCTCTATTATTTCACCACGCTGCTGCGCAATATCCTGCTCAAGGGCGGGGACCCGTCCGCTTTCGCTTATAATATGACGGCGCTGGCGCTGATGGCCGCGGCCAGCGGTACGGTGGCGTATAAAAGGTTCAGGCAGACGCTGAATTAAAAATCGGGGGACAGTATACCTATTTCCCGCGCGCAGTCCGGAAATAGGTATACTGTCCCCGGAATACAGGAGAAAATATGTTCAAAAAAGAGAGCAACAAGGAAGATATCAGGGGCAAGGCCCTGAAAGCGAAGGACCTCGTCGGTTACGACAAGGGCGCGGTGGTCAGCCGCACCATAATAGACAAGAAGACGGGCACGGTCACCATCTTCTCTTTCGACAAAGGCCAGGGGCTCTCCGAGCACACCGCCCCATTCGACGCCATGGTTCAGATACTCGACGGTGAGGCCGAGATAACCATCTCCGGCAAGCCGCGGCGCGTCAAGGCCGGCGAGTTCATCATCATGCCGGCGCATAAGCCGCACGCGCTCAAGGCCGTAAAGCGCTACAAGATGGCGCTGATAATGATAAAAGCGTAAGGGGGGGGAAGAACATGGGCGGAACTCCGGACAGGAAGAGGATACTTAAAGAGATAATCGGGCAGCTCCACACGGGGCTGCCGCTGGAAGAAGCCAAGAAAAGATTCGAGGCGGAGATAGGCCCGGTCACCTCCAGGGAGATATTCGAACTGGAACAGTCGCTGCTGGCCGACGGCCTGCCGGCCGAGGAGATAAAGAAGTTCTGTAATGTCCACGCCCTGCTTTTCGAAAAGTCGCTGGAGAAGAGCATGGCGGACCCGGAGGACCCGAACCATCCCGTCGCGCTGTTCAAGGCCGAGAACGCCGAGATCAAGCGCCGCGTGGATTCCGCCAAAGCGCTGCTGCCGGGCCTCAAGGACGGGGCAGGCGCCGACTGGGTGAAGAACATACTCGAGGAGCTGCGCGCCGTGATAACGCATTACGAGCGCAAGGAGCAGCTGCTGTTCCCCTACCTGGAGAAGGCCGGCTTCTACGGTCCGTCCAAGGTGATGTGGGGCAAGCACGACGAGGTGCGCGGACTTTTCAAGGCCGCCTTCGCGGCGGGCCCGGGGGAATTCCCCGCGGCCGCCGCCGCGCTGCTGGAGGAGCTGGACGGCATGATCTTCAAGGAGGAGAGCATACTCTTCCCGGCCGCGCTCGAGAAGCTCAAGCCCGCCGACTGGGCCGAGATCTTCCGCGAGAGCGCGCAGGCCGGCTACATCTTCATAGAACCGCCGGCCGCCATGGCCGAGGCTCTCGACATAGCCGCCAATACCGGCGTGGCCGGCGGAACCGTGAGCCTGCCCAGCGGAAATATGAAACTGGATCAGCTCGTCGCCCTGCTCGATACGCTGCCCGTGGACCTGACCTTCGTCGACGCCGACGATACCGTCCGCTACTTCTCCGAGGGAAAGGACCGCGTCTTCCTGCGCGCGCGGTCCATCATCGGCCGCAAGGTGCAGAACTGCCACCCGCCGGCCAGCCTGGCCGCGGTGGAGAAGATAGTCAACGCCTTCAAGGACGGCTCCAGGGACACGGAGGAGTTCTGGATAAACATGCGTGGCCGCGTCATACACATACGCTATTTCGCCCTGCGCGGTCCCGCGAAGGAATACCTGGGGGCCCTGGAAGTCACCCAGGACATCACCGACATACAGAAGATAAAAGGCGAAAAGAGGCTGGCCTGATATGGAAGCAAAAGTGATAGACCTGGCTAAAGTGAAAGCGGCCCTGGCCGGCAAGGGCTTTTCGGTGAAGGAATAGCCGGCTATGAGCGGAGCGGAGTCGCACGCCTTATTCTTCAGCCTGGGCGCCGCCGCCCACGCGGTCTGGCTGGTGCGCCACGACCTGCGCGCCGGCGGCCTCGGCTTGTCCGCCCTGGTCTCCCTTGTCGGCTTCTTCCCCGGGAAGGGCGAGACGGACTACAGCCTGCCCGGGCACATGGTCTATGCCGCCGTTATTTTCTGCGCCATGATCGCCGTTACGTTCCGCGAGGCGCTGCTGCCCCGCGTCAACGAGAAGATATTGCTCTCCTACACCCTTACTTTCTGGTACGCCTTTTTCACCATGGCTTATGAGCCCGGATGGTGGCTCTGGGATGCGCTGGCCGCCTTTTTCGCCGTTCCCACGCTGGGTGTCGCCTGGCTCGCCTTATCCAGCCGCCCCCTGCGCTTCGGGCTCAAGCTCGGCTTCTACGCCTGGTACCTGGTCCTGGTCTTTTTCATGGTCCTTTTCCAGTTCTTTTACGGCTATCTCCTTCCTTTCTTCTCGTCGGCCGCGCCGGACGGCGGGTCGCGCGCCGGGGCCTTTCTGGGCGGCATGGCCTTCTGCTACATGGTGATAAACGTCACCTACCTTTACCAGATGCTGCCTTTCCGGCGAAAGCGCGAGAGCGCGGCAGCGGCCCGCCGCCGCTGGAAGGAGTGGACCGACCTGATGACCGGCCGCTACGACGACGCCTGCCAGCTTTGCGGCTGGCAGTCGTTCGCGATAGTCGCCATCCTCGGCGGGGCGCTGGCGGCTAATTACTCCCTGGCCCGCGTCGACCACGTCACCCTGGTCAACCTCGGGCTCCTCGCGCCCCTGCTCCTTATGCCGGCCGCGCCACTTGACATAAAATGAGACTCTGTTAGAATATACGGGTAATGAAATCCCGGTGCCCCGTATTTTAACAGCGTGCTTATCCCCGCGCCCCGCGAGGGGGCGGGGATTTTTATTTGAAAGAGCGATGAGAATCAGCCTGGTCCTTTTCCTCCTGCTCGCGGCCCGCCTCCCGGCGGCGGCCGGCGATTATCATATTTCATATCTCTGGCATCCCGACCTGGCCAGCGTGGAAGCTTACAAGGATAAGGTCGCCGGCCTGCTGGGTCCCGACCTGGCCCGGCGCCTGCGCGTGGTGAAGGGACAGGATAATTACGGACTGGTCTATCCCCGCAAAGGGGGACTGGAATCGGCCGTTACCGTGGCCTCCCGTCATTCGCGCCTGCTGGCCAGGAAAGGACTGGAGCCGGCCGCGCCCGTCGCGGCCGCGGAGTGGCAGGACGCCTCCGTT
>DNQL01000042.1 GCA_003500765.1 Elusimicrobiota bacterium
GCCGCCCGTCCGTGAAGGCGCCCAGACGCCCGGCTATCGCCCCGGCCAGCGGGCCGTAGAAATCGCGGGTAAGCGACTCGTCGCCGGCTTCCGCCTCGCGCAGGGCCTTGAACGCGTCCACCCTGTCCGCCACCACGGAGAAGAAGGCGCCGGCCACGGCCAGCGCCTCCTTCTCGGGTTTCCCGGCGGACGGCAGGGCGGAGATCGCCCTGACCAGTTCGTCCCTCAACTCCCCGGCCAGGGCTTTTATTATCTCTTCCTTGGAGGCGAAATACCGGTAGAAGCCGCCCACCGCCAGCCCGGCCGCGGAACAGATGTCCGCGACGCCCGAGGCGGCGCAGCCCTTGCGGGCGAACACCGCCCCGGACGCCTCTATGAGGCGCTCGCGGGTCCTGGCCCCTTTCGCCGTGGCCGGCTTGGGCATTATATGACCAGGCCCCCGTCGACGGAAATCACCTGCCCGGTCACGAAGGCCGACTCCTCGTTGGCGAGGAAGTAGTAGGCGTTGGCTATGTCCTCCGGCTTGCCCAGCCGCTTGAGCGGGGTCTTCTCGCTGATGGCCGTCAGGATCTTCTCCGGGACGGTCTCGAGCATCTCGGTCATCGTGTAGCCGGGCGCCACCGCGTTCACGCGGATGCCGTCGCGGCCCATTTCCTTGGCCCAGGTCTTGGTCAGGCCGATGATGCCGAACTTGGAAGCCGCGTAGTTGCTCTGCCCCATGTTGCCGTATACGCCGACCACGGAGGAAGTGTTGACGATGGTGCCGCTCTTGCGCTCCTTCATGTGGGGAGCGACAGCCTTGGTGCAGAGGAACGCCCCCTTGAGATTAACGTTGATGACCAGGTCCCAGTCGGTCTCCTGCATCTTGTGCAGCATCGCGTCGCGCGTGATGCCGGCGTTGTTGACCAGCGCGTCCACGCCGCCCATCGTCTCTATGACCTGCTTCATCGCGGCGTCCACCGACGCCTGGCTGGTCACGTCCACTTTGAACCAGCGCACGTTATCGGCGCCGTACTTCTCGCCCAGCTCGCGGGCCGTATTGGCCAGCATTTCCTCGTTTACGTCGAAAAGAGCCACCCGCCACTCGCCCGACTTCAGGAACCTCTCCGCGCCCGCCCGGCCGAGCCCCCTGGCGCCGCCCGTTATAACCGCGTTCTTCATATTCATCTCCTTTCTCCTTCACCCGGCCGCCGCTTCAGCCGCGCGCCGGACCTTCTAACCCTCGCTGCACCCTTTCCCACCCCGCGTCCCGTGCCGGGATAAAAGTGAATAATGGTTCAGTATTCATTTTTTACCATATCGCTTTCCGGCTTGTCAACACCTCCGCCCGCGTCGCGCCCGCGCCGGCTTGACCCGGCGCCGCCCTTTGCTATAATCTTTCCCCCGCGCGCGGAAAAGCGCGGCTACAGGAGAAAAGAATGTCACAACAACAGGTTCCCGCCCAGATCTTCGCCGAGCCCACGCCGATGGGCCTTATAGGCCTCGCCGTAGGCTGCGCGGCGCTGGCCCCCGTCGCTTTCGGGGCCGCGCTTAGCCCCGCGGCCCTCAAGACCGCCGCGATGTTCTGCCTGCTTTTCGGAGGCGGCTGCCAGCTGCTCGCCGGCCTCATGAACTTCGCCAACCGCAATCTTTACGGCGGCACGCTTTTCACGGCCTTCGCTTTCAATTGGATCATGAACTGGTGGATGCTGCAGGCGATAGCCGGCGGCACTATGCCGGATCACTCGGTGCTGCTGGCCGTGGACGTCTGCTTCCTCCTGATATTCGCCGCGATGACCTACGGCTTCGGCTTCTTCAGCTCGCTGCTCTTCGCCTTCCTCCTTATAATAGACCTGCTCTACGCCTGCAAGATAATAAACGCGCTCGCCGGCACGCAGGCGCTGGCGCCCGCCGTCGCCTGGCTGACCGTCGCGCTCGGAGGGATCGCGCTCTGGATGGCCTTCGCCATGCTGCTCAACCCCGTGGCGGGACGCAGGCTCTTCGCTTTCCCCGGCCCGCTCTTCAAGCCCGCGCCGGCGAAATAGGTCTTTCCCGGAAATAAAAAGGCCCCGGCTCGGTCAGCCGGGGCCTTTTTTATTCAGCCGTACCGCAGCGTTCAAACGGACAGCAGGCCGTTGTGGCGCAGCAGCGCCTGAGGGCTGGGCTCGCGGCCGCGGAAGGCCTTGAACACCTCGGACGGGTGGCGGCTGCCGCCCAGGGCCAGCACGGTATCGCGGAACCTGGCGCCGGTCTGCGAGAGCGCTTCCGCGTCCTCCAGCCCGGCCTCCTCGAAGGCCGAAAAGGCGTCGGCGCTGAGCACTTCGGCCCACTTATAGCTGTAATAGCCCGCCGCGTAGCCGCCGGCGAAGATATGCGAGAACGAGCAGAGGAACCTGTTCTCCGGCAGCGGCGGGATCAGCGCGGTTCGCTCCGCCACGGCCCGCTCTATCGCCTTGATCTCCGGCTTGTCGGCCGTATGCAGCGCCATGTCGGTCATGGCGAAGCTGAGCTGCCGCAGCATCATCATGCCGGCGTGATAGGAGCGGGCCGCGTACATTTTTTCGAAAGTCTCGACGGGCAGCGTCTCGCCGGTCTTATAATGCTTCGCCATGCCCAGCAGCGTCTCTTTATGGTAGCACCAGTTCTCCATGAACTGGCTGGGCAGCTCTACGGCGTCCCATTCGACGCCGCCTATGCCCGCCACGTCGGAATAACCGATCTTCGTCAGCATATGCTGCAGGCCGTGGCCGAACTCGTGGAACATCGTAGTGACTTCGCCGAAGGTCAGCAGCGAAGGCTTCTCGCCCACCGGCGGGGTAAAATTGCAGACCAGCGTGGCCACGGGGATACGCTCGCCTCCTTTCCAGACCCGGCGGCCGTGTATGCCGTTCATCCAGGCGCCGCCGCGCTTGTTCTCGGGGCGCGAGTAGGCGTCGAGGAAGAACGAGGCGATGTGCCTGCCGGACCTGTCGGCTATTTTAAAGAAGCGCACATCCTTGTTCCAGGTCCTGGCCTCGCCGTCGGCGGCCGCCACCTTCACGCCGAACAGGCGCTCCGTCACCGCGAAGAGGCCGCCCAGCACCTTCTCCAGCGAGAAATAAGGCCGCAGTTCGTCGTCGGTGTAGCCGAACTTCTTCTCCTCCAGCCGCTTGGACCAGTAGGACAGGTCCCAGTGCGCCAGCGCGCCGGCGTGCCCGCCGGCGTTGGCGAAGGCGGTCACCTCGGCCAGTTCTTTTTTGGCCGGCTCGTAAGAGGCCTTCAGCAATTCCTCCAGCAGCGCGTTGACCTCGCCCGGATCGCGGGCCATCTTGGTGGCCAGCGAGACCTCGGCGTAGCTGTTATAGCCAAGCAGCCCCGCTTTCTCCTTGCGCAGCTTCAGGATGGACTCCATAAGCGGCGTATTGTCCTTATCTCCCGACGAGGCGCGCGAGACGAAGGCGCGGTAAAGTTTTTCCCGCAGGCCGCGGTGCGCGCCGAACTGCATGAACGCGAGGTATACCGGCGCGTCCAGCGTCAGCAGCCAGGGGCCGCCCGCCGGGTCGGGCTTGGCCGGCGCGTTCTCGCGGGCGTAGGAATGGGCGAGCATCTCTTTCGCCGAGTCGGTGAGGCCTTCGACCTCGGCCCGCTCTTTGAGGACCAGTTTGAATTCCTTGGTCGCGTCCAGGACATTGTTGTTGAACTTCGTCGCCAGCTGGGAGAGTTCCTCGGAAAGCTTGTTGAACCGCTCGCGCTTCTCCCCCTCCAGCGCTATGCCGGAGAGCTCGGCGCCGAGCAGGCGCTGATCTATGGCGCGCCGCTGGCCTTCGTCGAGCGCGTCCCAGTCGCCGCCCTTCTTTATCGCCAGCAGTTTCTCGTAGACGTCCTTCGACTGGCCCAGCTTGAGCGACAGCGCCACTATCTTGGGCTGCGCCGCCAGGTAGGCCTCGCGCAGGGCGGGCTCGTTGCGCACGGCGTTAAGATGGCCGACCGGCGACCAGACGCGGTCGAACCAGTCCTCCATCGTGTTGAGTTCCTCTATAACGGTCTCCCAGGAGGGCGCGCGCAGGTCTTTCTCTATGCGGGCCAGGTCCTTCTCCACCGCGGCGGCCATCGCGTCGACGGCGGGGATGACGTGCTCGGGGCGTATCTCGTCGTATTTAGGGAGTCCTTCTTCGGAAAGCAGCGGGTTGTTCATTTCTTCCTCCGGTTCTTTATGATCCTGGCGACGTACGGCGGCACCAGCTTTTTAACGTCGCCGCCGAAATGCGCGATGTCGCGCACGACGCTCGACGAGAGATAGGTGTAGCGCTGGCGCGGCATGAAGAAGACGGTCTCTATGTCGCGGTAAAGCGTGCGGTTGATGGCCGCTATCTGGAACTCGTATTCCAGGTCCGAGATGGCGCGCAGGCCGCGGATGACCACGTCGGTCTTCTTGCGGCGCACATAATCCACCAGCAGGCCCTCGAAGCAGTCCACCTCGATGTTCTTCCTGCCCTTGAGCACGGTCTTGAGCATCTCCACGCGCTCGGGTACGGTGAACATGCTCTTCTTGGCGCTGTGGACGAAGACGCTGACGATTATCTTGTCGAATATCCTGCCGGCCCTGTCTATGATGTCCAGGTGGCCGAAGGTCACCGGGTCGAAACTGCCGGGATAAACCGCTATTTTCTTTGGCATACGCCTCCCGCTGGTCTTTCCTTAATTATATATAACACCGCCTCCGCGGCGCGACAATGTTATAATCAGTTCCGGGGGATCACTTGACGGAAAATACGCTCTGGCATTCCATTTCCAAAGAGGACGCCGTCTCAAAACTCGGGACGGACGCCGCCGCCGGCCTGACCGCGGAGGAGGCCGCCGCACGCCTTAAGGAGCGCGGCCCCAACCTGCTGCGCGAAAAGCCCCCCCGCAACCCCTGGCTGATACTCTGGGAACAGTTCAACTCGGCCCTTATGATGGTGCTGGCGGCCGCGGCCGTCATAGCTTTCCTGACCGGCGACCGCGCCGACGCGGCGGTAATAGCGGCCATCCTTATCCTCAACGCGGCGCTGGGCTTCTGGCAGGAGTACAAGGCCGACCGCGCCATGGAGGCGCTCAAGAAAATGGCCGCGCCGGTGGTGCGCGCGCTGCGCGGCGGCGCCCTGGCGGAGGTGCCCGCGCGCGACCTGGTCCCGGGGGACATAATACTCATAGCCGACGGCGACGCCGTGCCGG
>DNQL01000249.1 GCA_003500765.1 Elusimicrobiota bacterium
CCGCCCGGCGGGCCGGGTCCGCGTCCTGGCCCGGGAAAAAATCTCTCGGAACGCCCTGCTGGGAGGCCGCGAGCTGGGCCTCCTTGGCCTTGTTGGCCGACCACCAGTTGTAAAAAAGGAAAGAAGGAACGGCCAGCACGGCAGCCAGCAGCGTCCACCCGAATATGCTGGCGAAATTCTTCATGGCACACCCCCCTCCCGTCCGTTCTCCTTGGGGAAGATGGTGGAAAGCTTGATGGTCGCCCTTATGAGGTCCTTGTTGCCGGAACTCCGGGAAAGCTGGAGTTCCGTGATCTTGAGAAAGATCTTGGAGTTCTCGATCTCAGCCAGCCAGAGGCCGATCTGGTTATAGGTGCTGACCACGCTGGCCCCCCTCGATACGAGCAGCAGGGGCCCGGCGTTCTGTTCCTCCTGCGCGGTCAAGGCGTCGAAAGTTATGCCCTGCGACTTGGAAGTGGAGGTCAGGATGTAACTGAGCCACTCCCCCTTGTCCTTGGCGAGCGGCAGCTTGCGGCGCAGCTCGGCGGTGCGGGCTTTCATGTCGTTGTATTCGGTGTAATAGGTGGAGACCGCCTCGAGGTGCTCGGCCTCTATCTGTTTCTCCTGGAACTTGGCGGCCGAAGGGCTGTAGACGGCGCCGTAGAGGATCAGCAGGGCGGGGGCGGCCATGAGGAGGGGCTTCTTGAAAGGCTCCATCCCTTTCTCCGAATGTATGACGACGATATCGTCGCGCATCTCCGTCACGGCGTCCCTGATTTTCTTGATGAAGCTGTTCATTTCCGTAGCCGTCCCTATTTGGCCGTAAAGACTATCCTGTACGGAGAGGCGTCGGCCGGCCCCTCATCCTTCTCGACGGCGAGCTCGTCCTTGTTCGCCTCGAGGTTGAATTCTATATTCCCGGCGGGCGCATGAAAGGCCTTGAGCTCCGGGGCGGCCTTCATCTTCTTCACGTAGAAATCGACCATACTGAACTTGGCCTGCCCCTTGAGCTTGGTCGAGCCCATAAGGATTATCTCTTTCCCGGAATCCAGCATTTCGGAGACCGGGAGGCTGTTGCGGTAATTGAAACTCTGGACCCAGAGCTCGTTGGGGATATTGTCGCCTATCGCCTGCAGTTTGGGGGCGAGGGATTCCGTGTCGGCGAGGACGGAGCGGACCATCCGGGCCTCGGCGTTGCCCTTCTCGATGGACTGCTGAATGGTGTCGGCGGTCTGGCCCTGGAACCCGCTGATGTCCCCCACCTGGGACATGAGGGCAGTGGTGCTGGACTCCAGCAGGTAGATCCTGGCGTGATTGACCAGGGAAAGGAGCAGCAGCAGGGCTCCCAGCACCGAGACTATGGTCCAGACGTAGGACGTGGCTTTTTTCTCCATCGCCTGGCTGGCCGAAACCCCGGTCATGTCGATCTTGATCTTGCCGGGTTCGGAACCCCTGAGGGCCGCGCCCAGGGCGAAAACTCCGCCGATATCGTTGGATTTAAGGCCTCCGGCCTTTGCCTGGTCCCATATCTCGACGGGGACGGGTGATTCCTGTTCGGCGGAGCCTTTCCAGCTGTCCACGGCGTCGCCGCTGATCATGAGCTTCTTGTATTCCCGGCCTCCGGCGTAACGGCTGACGAACTGAAAAGCGCCCTTCACGTCCAGCCGCTTGCGCTCGGACATGGCCGACGTGCCGCCGAAATCGCTTTCACGGTAGAGCACGGGATAGCCGGCGCTGGCCAGGAGCATGCAGGACGTATCGCCGGAAAAATGTATGTAAGCCTTGTCGTCGTGGTCCTTGGGATCGGTGAAAGCCAGGACCCTTTCCATGGAGCAGGCGGACATCTCCAGGGAGGAGAGCTGCAGGCCCGCTTCCTTAAAGATATTGAAGAGGAACTCCACGCTCTTGCGCTGGGTCAGGCCGAAGAGGACTCCCAGCTTCTTGCCTTCTTCCATGGGATAGGCGGTGAAATCATAGATGACCTCTTCGAAGGCCACCGGGATGTATTTCTTGGACTCGATCGGGATGGACTTGGCCCAGTACTTGCGCTCCACGAAAGGCATCACGAAATAGCGCAGTATGCCGAAATGCTGGGAAAAAGTGACGCTGACGCTCTGGGTACGCCACGAGACCTTCTTGACGGCCTGTTTGAAAGGGGTCACCCAGGGGGCTTTCTCGCTGAAAAAATCGTTGTTCAGGGAAAGAGGGCGCATTATGCCCTCCTTGACCGGGAAACCGGTGGGCACTTTTATCAGGTGCTCCACCTCCGTCCGGCCTTTTCCCGGCCGGGCCTGAAGGACATAAATAGCCTCCGGGTCTATGTAGAGGCCCAGCGTCTCTTTCCCTTTATCGGATTTTCCGCCAATCATAAAGTATCAATAATATTCGTTTTAGACGTACTTTTCAACTTCCCGGCCTATTCAGAGCCCCCCATGCGTATCTCTACTATGTTGCTGGAAGTCCTGGAAAGCCTGTGAGCGACGTCTATGCGGTCGGCGGGGACCTTGTATTTGGCGGAGACTAAAGTCTTGAAGACCAGGTCGGCCCTGTCTTTGGCCAGGTCTTCCCCGCCCTGGTCTTCCGGCGAAGCGTAGCCCGTAAGCTTCAGCCGCGAGTCGGGGTAATGCCTCGTGGTATTGGCGACCTGCGCGAGCTTCTTCTCGCTATTGGTCGTAATGGAGGTGGTTCCCTGTTTAAAGTATATCTTGTATATGACCTGGCCTATGAACTCGCTGGCCTCCTCCCCGGAGGCCTCGGGCTCGGGCTGCGGCTCCGCCTTTGGCGCGGGAGCGGAGGAGGCCTTCTCTTTCCCTGCGCGCGTCTTGGAGGGTATCCGCTTCTTGCCGGGAGCCGGGCGCTTGGCGGCGGCCGCCGCTCCCGATTTGGACACGGGGCGGCCCTTGGAGACGGCGGGCTTGGCGGCCGCGGCCTGCTCCGCCGCCGTGGGCTTTATGACGAGGAGGCGCCGCAGGGAACTCTCCTTTCCCCGCAGGTCGTAAGCCGTGAGGGTGAAGAGATACCGGCCGGAAGGATAGCTCTCGCCAAAGAAGTTCTTGCGGCCGTTCCAGAAACTCTGGTTGAACTGGGGGCCCTCGCCGGCCACTTCCTGCACCAGCAGGAGGCTCTCGTCGGGCAGCATCTGGTAGATCTGGAATTTCCACGTAGGAGTCCCGGCGCCCGACTCGAAAACGGAAAGTTCCACCAGGGCGCCTTCGCCCTTCTGCACGTCTATCGAGGTGGGGTAAAGGCCGAGGGAGATCTTGGGCCCGCCCGAGCGGGAATCCGCGTCGGGGTCCTTGAGGCGGGGCTGGATGTCCGGGTTGAACAGGAGGACCATCCCGCTCACGTTGGTCAATTCCCGGGGAAACTTCACGTCGGCGCCCGTAAGGTTGACGTCCAGGCGTGCGGGAGAGAGGCCGCGGGACACGAAGAAAGAATTGAGGGCTATGGCGCGGCGGATGTTGATTATCTGTATGTCCCCCCCCACGCTGCCGTCGGGTATTATCAGGCAGTTGGTCTTGCCGGAGGCGAAAAGCAGGGCGGCCAGGTCGCCGAGCGGGGCCATGGCGGCAGGGGTGAACACGGTACCGCCCGAGAAAAAGACCGCGGAGTCGAGCGTCACGGCCCTGGGCAGTCCGTCCGAACCCGAATAGACCTTTACCCCCTTGGTGCGGCCCAGCGACAGGAGCAGCTGCCGCCGTATTCCGGATATCTTCTCGTTTATCTTCTCCGCGATGAGGGCCCGACGGTCTTCGGCGTCCTCCGGAGGCAGGGCGCTGGAAGCCGGCGAAGCGGGGAGGGAGGGCGAGGAAACCCGGCGGTCACCCGGCTCCTCTACGACGCTGGGGGCGGCGGGACGCGAAACCCTGACGGGTTTGACCGTGTTCAGCGCGCTGTCCTGGGCGCCCTTGTCTTCGAAAGTATTCACCCCGGTGTTGAGGCGCAGCGTGATCTTGTTTATGTACTCGTTCGCCAGGGCTTTCTCGGAAGGGGTCCCCTTCATGAGAATGTCCATGAAGCGGTCCATAGCCTCGTTGTCCTCGCCCTGGTGGTAGAGGCGTATAGCCTGCTCCATCGGCCTGCTTACGCCCTGGGGGATCTGCTGGCCGGATACGACGCTGCGGCCCGCCGCAAAAAAAGCGAAAGAGACGGCGAAGGCCGCGCAGATCATCGGTATCCTGTTTTTAAAACCGCTCATTTTCATGACTCCGGAAAAACTTTTTTGCACGCTATATTTAAGCACGGGGGCTTTGCCTAAATATTACGTTCTTGTTACGCGATTATTGCCCCCCGCGGGCGCGCAGGGCCTCGAGCCTGGCCGCCGCCCTGGCGTTGCCCGGCTCGCGCTCAAGGAGAAGCGACCACTGCCTGGCCGCCTCCTCTAACTCGCCGGAGCGCTCCAGTAC
>DNQL01000019.1 GCA_003500765.1 Elusimicrobiota bacterium
CGCAAGGCGCCGGCGGGCAGGTTCGCGGTGGTCGGGCCGGTCTGCGAGAGCGGCGATTTTATCGGCGAGAATATCGCCATGCGGCGGCCGGAGCCGGGCGACCTGCTGGCCGTCATGTCGGCGGGCGCCTACGGCATGTCGATGAGCTCCAACTATAACTCCAGGCCGCGGGCGGCCGAGGTCCTGGTCACCGGCCGGACGTGGAAAGTTATACGCCGCCGGGAGACGCGTTTAGACCTGGTCCGGCAAGAATGTTAGAATATCCCTGCCAATGAACGAATTCGTAGCGCTTTTCGCCGCCCTTTTCTTCCTCCTGCTCAACGCCTTCTTCGTGCTGGCCGAGTTCGCCATAGTGAAGGTTCGTTTTACCCGGCTTGAAGAGCTGGCCGCCAAGGGGAACGTCACCGCCAAGACCGCCAAGGAGATAGTCTCGCAGATGGAGGCGTATCTTTCCACGGCGCAGCTGGGCATCACCATCGCCAGCCTGGGCCTGGGCTGGGTGGGCGAGCCGGCTATAGCCCATATCGTCACGCCGCTGCTGTCCTGGCTGAATATCCCGGTCTCGGCCGCTCTGACCCATTCCATCTCTCTGGCGGTGGGCTTTACCATCATCACCGGGATGCACGTGGTGATCGGCGAGCTGGTGCCCAAGAACATGGCCATACGCCTGCCGGAGACCTCGGCGCTGGCCGTGGCTTACCCCTTCAAGTTCTTCCATACGGTGATGTTCGTGCCGATGTGGATACTCAACGAGACTGCCAATTACATCCTCAAACTGATGCGCGTGAAGGCCAAGGACGGCGAATCGGTCCATTCCGACGAGGAACTGCGCATGATCCTGGGCCAGTCCCAGGAGCACGGGCGCATCTCGCTGGGGCGCCTTATGATGTTCGAGAACCTCTTCGACTTCGGCAAGACGCTGGTCAAAGAGGTCATGACGCCGCGCAGCGCCATCTGCTACCTGGCGACGGAGCGGCCCTGGAAGGAGAACCTGACGCTGGTTAAGGAGAAGAAGTTCTCGCGCTATCCTTTGGCGAAGAGCTCGCTGGAGGATATAGACGGCTTCGTCCATTTTAAGGATATCGCGATGGCGGGGGTGGACTGCGACCTGGGCAAGGAGCCGTCGAACCTGGCCTCTTTCCGCAGGGACCTTAAGGCTATTCCCGAAGAGATGAACGTGGAACGGGCGCTGCGCGAGTTCCAGGAAAAGCGCATGCACGTGGCGCTGGTCAATAACGCCAAGGGCGAGCTGACGGGGCTGCTGACGATGGAGGACATCGTAGAGGAGCTGACCGGCGAGATACGCGACGAGTTCGAGCAGGCGCCCAAACTGTTCCTGAGCAATATCCTCTACCGCGAGGCCTGCGTGATGGACCTCCAGGAGGGGGAGCGGTTCGAGGCGATAAAAGCGGTGCTCGACGCCGCGCACAAGGCGCAGCCGGTGTTCAATAAGGACGAGGCGCTCAAGGCGGTCATCAAGAGGGAAAAGAACTTCTCCACGGCGCTGGGCCACCAGATAGCCTTCCCGCACGCGCGCCTGGAGTCGCTGACCAAGCCCATGCTGGCGGTGGGGCGGTCGAAGCAGGGTATCTTCTTCCCGTCGCCGGACAATCAGCCGGTGCGGGTCATCTTCATGATCCTGACGCCCTACAATGAACCTACGCTGCAGCTCAACATCCTTTCACAGCTTTCCTACCTTATCTCCAACCTGACGCTGCGCAAGCGCCTGCTGGCGGCTTCCACGCCGGACCAGCTCTTCGACATCGTCAAAGCCTTCGAGAACAAGATACTGAAATAAGGGTTTTTTGCGGGTTTTAACGGCCGTCGAAATCGGTATTGTGTCCCCAATTCTGGAGTTGATCGAGGGCTGGGGAGGTGATAGTGGGGAGTTCTTCGGCGGCTTTCGCTATGGGGGCCAGGAAGATGGCGTCGCGCAGCGACTCTTTGTAAGCGTAGAGCAGGTCGCCGGGGCAGCTGGAGGCGCCCAGGTCGCGGTGGCCGAAGAATTCGGGGGAGGGGATGCTGTAGGTCTGGGCCAGCCAGGAGCCGACGGTTATCAATGAGTTCATGGAGACGAATTCCGGCTGGTCGGAGACCGGCGGGTGGTAGTTGCCCAGTATCGAGACGCCGATATTGTTGGGGTTCTTGTAGAGGACATGGGCGCCGATGACCCCTACGGGGCGGCCCTCGAAGATGGTGCCGAAGGGATCGATTAGGAAATGGTAGCCGATATCGTTCCACTTCTTGCCGTTCATGTGGTAATCCTGTATGAACTGCACTTCGGCGTAGGCAGCCGCCACGGTGGCGGGCTTGCGGCCGGCGGTGTGGTGGAAGGTTATCCTGGCCGGGTTGTGGGACTCGTAGGCCTCCTTGGGCGGGGCGGCGTTCCACTCGGCGCGGCGCACCAGCCGGAAGGGAAGCTCACGCGGCATGTAGATGGCCTGCTCGCGGGGCGATACGGTGCCGGTCACGTCGGGGCCGTCGCCGGTACGGGACGAGCCCATCGCTTCCACTTCGTAGATGATCAGGGTGTGCGACGCTTTTACGCCCTTGTTTATGGCCTTGAGGCGCAGCGGCGAGCGGGTGGCTTCGGGCAGACTGAAGCGGGCCCAGAACCTGCCGTTGGGAAATATCTTCACTTTCGCGGGTGAGAACTTGTCGGAAGTGTCGAAGAAAAGAAACTTGTCCTCGACGAGGAGCTGGAGTTCCAGCCCTTCCTCGGGCATCTCTCCCTGGACCAGCACGGAGTCCACCGCGAAGGGGGAGGCCTGCGAGAAGCCGGTGTCCAGCACCACCGCGCCGACCTTTTCCGAAGCCGAGACTTCAGCCGAGATTGGATAGGCTTTCTGGAAGACGACGGGATTGTCCCCGCCGGTGGTGGCCAGGGCGGCGGAAGTCATTAAGGACAGGATGAAAGCGGGTATGAGCGAAGCGGTGGTTTTCATCATATACTTATTATAGCAGGGGGACGGGCAGCGGGCAGGGAAATAGGGCCTATCGGGGGGTGGGCCTTTAGACCTACCCGCGTTGGCCGCACCACCGAAAGGTCCGGCCTAAAATGGTAAAATTTAGCCTCTCATGGGCAAGCTTACGCTGGCGGTAATAACCCTCAACGAGGAAAAGAACATAGAGCGCTGTATCCGCTCGGTCCCTTTCGCTTCCGAGATAGTTGTGGTGGATTCGGGCAGTACCGACGCCACCGTTGAGAAGGCGAAGGCGCTGGGCGCCGCCGTCCATCAAAATAAGTGGCCGGGTTACGGCGCGCAGAAGGCTTTTGCCGCTTCGAAAGCCTCGGGCGACTGGATACTCTCGCTGGACGCCGACGAGTGGCTCAGCCCGGAGCTGGCCGAAGAGATCAAGGCGGTAGTGGAGGGGCAGGACCCCGGCGTTTTCTCCATGCCGCGCCTCAGCTATTTTCTCGGCCGGCCCATAAGGCACGGGGGCTGGTTCCCCGACCGGCAGACCCGCCTTTACAGCAAAGGGGGGGCGGAGTGGGACCCCGGCGAATCCATACATGAGAGTCTGAAGGCGAAGTCCCCGGTCCGCAAACTGCGCGAGGTGCTCTTCCACGAGCCTTTCGCCTCCGTAAAAGAGCAGGTGGACGTCAATTTTAAGTACGCGGGGCTTCTGGCCGAGAGGAAGTACGCCGCGGGGCGCAGGGTAAAGAGCCCGGCGTGGATAGCGCTGCGCACGCTGGTCAAGTTTTTAGAGAATTATGTGTGGAAAGCCGGTTTCATGGACGGCCTGCCGGGCTTCATCATCGCTTTTAATTCAGCCCAGTCCTACCTGGTGCAGTTGAACGAAATACATTCAAGAACGCTAGCCTCAAAATAAAAGCCAAAATGCCGAACTCCCTGCTTCGCTTCCTTTGTCCCGAAACTTTCATTTATCTCTACGCTCTTACCATCCCTTTCTCCGTTTCGGGGGCGGCGGTGGGGATGATGGCTTTGTTGCTCTTCTCGCTTTACAGAATCTCCTTTTCGAGGGATTTGCGGCTGGTCCCCAGTGGGTTTTGGTTTTTTGTGGCGATGTTCGCCTGGCAGTCCGTCTCCTTGGCGGCCAACGGGCTCTGGGGACAGTTCGGCCGGAACCTCTGGGATAAGTCGCCGCTGTTCACGGTCGGAGGTCTTAAGCTGGATCAGAAAGTGCTTTCCCGGGCCTTGAAGATCCTGCTCTGGGCCAATGTCGTGCTGATCTTTTACGCCTTACTGCAGCGGTACGCGGACGCCCCGGTCATAGTGAAAGAACTTTTTACGTCGGACGGGCGGCTCAAAGGTTTCTCTTCTCATCCCCTCAGGTTCTGCGGTTACCTGTCCACTGTGGGGATAATGTCATTGGCGGCTGCCTTGTTTTATTCCCGGCGTGCCTACGCTTTTTTTGCCGTTATATCGGCAGGTGTGATAATGACAGGCTCACGGAGCTATATGATCAGCTACCTGCTGGCCTGCGCGCTGCTGGCTTTCTGGAAATCCCGCAAGGCTTTTGCCCGGTTTATTCTCGCCGGAATGGCGGGAGTGGGCCTTTTCCTCCTGTTGTACCGGCCGGCAATGGAAAGGGTTATGTCCACTTTTTCAGCCGGCCACGACCAGGTCCGTTACAATATCTGGAGCGTGGCGTGGCGGGCTTTTGCCGAGAACCCGGTCTTCGGCCTGGGCGTACGCCAGCTGCCTAAATACATGGAGCCCTACAAGGCCTCCGGTTTTACCGATACCGCCTCGCACGCCCACAATATTTATCTCTCGGCCCTGGCCGAGGAGGGTTTTATCGGCCTGGTGCTGATGCTGGCGGTTTTTGCCTATTTCCTGCGCAGATATTACAGGGCTGCCTCGCTATCGGCGGGGGCCCCGCTTATGCGGGCCTGGGCGCTGGGCCTGTCTGCCGCCCTGGTCAACCTGCTGATCGCGGGGGTGTTTGAGGCGCACTTTTATACTTTCGGTATCTGGTCGCTGATGACTTTCCTGATGGGCCTCTACGAGGGCGCGGAGCGGGGTCAGCGGGAGGGGATAGCCGCGAGCCCGCGCTCGTAGGCTTCCAGCGTAAGCGCCGCCATGCGGGGGGCGGACAACTCCCGGCTCTTCTCCAGCCCGCCTTCTATCAGCTTCTTCCTGAGATCTGCGTCCTCTATCAGCCGCAGCTGCGCG
>DNQL01000006.1 GCA_003500765.1 Elusimicrobiota bacterium
CGCCGGCCTTGATGAAGCCGCCCCGGCCGTCCGGCGCCAGGGCCACCGAGCCGGTGCCGGCTATGATCAAAAGCCCTTTCCGGGACCCCAGAGCCGATCCGTAGGCCGCCTCCGCGTCGGATATAACGCCTATGGTCCTGGCCCGCCCGGCCAGGGCCGCGGTTATGAATTCCTTTTTCCAGGCTTTTGAAAAAGCCCCCCGGGTGGCTATGAATACGGGCAGGCCGGAGGGGGCCCCGCAGTGGTCAAGGAAGGTTTTTATAAGGCCGGGGAAAGATCTTATGTTCCCGGTGGGGAGCCGGGTCTCTTTAAGTACCCTGCCGCGGGAGTCCACGGCGCAGAGCCGGGTCCAGGAGGCGCCCCTGTCGGCGCCTGCCGCGGCCGGTAAGATCCGGGGTTTGACGGGCGGCATGCACTAATGATAGCATAAGTCCGTCGTCGCCCTATTATGATGAAGCAACAGGATTCCGCAACCCTCGCCTCTCTGCTTTCCGCCGATAGCATCTTCTACCTTGACGGGACCTACGACAGGCCCGGCCTGGTCGCTTTCCTCGCTGCCAAACTGCACCCCCGGGTGGCCGAAGTAATAGGCGAGAAGGCCCTGGTGGACCGCCTCAACGAGGTGGAAAAACTTAACAATATACTGGAAACCGGCCTTTATATCCCGCACGCCAAGCTGCCGGACCTCTCCGATTTCCACGCCGCCATGGCAGTGATCCCGGCCGGCCTCAAGGACCCCGCCTCCCCCTACGCGGTCAGGGCCGCCATACTCCTGCTTTCCCCCGGCAAGCCCCCTTTCTTCCAGCAGCACCTAAATATGCTGGCCTCCATGGCCCGCACTTTTCAGACCCCTTTCATAGACAAACTGTGCTCGCTCTCCTCTCCGGCCGAAGCGGCCGGGCTCTTCGCTTCCGCCGGGCGATGAGGGCCGGGTATTCCGGAGCCTCCTCTATTAAATATATAATGTATCCGCTATCCCCGCGGGCGATGTCCTATTAGCCCCGGCGGGATCTGAAAAATGAACCCTCCCCCTTCTTCCGACAGGCCGTCGCTCAAAAAGGTCTTCGTCCTCAGCACCGCGATGCTGAGCTTCATCTCGTTCTGGAAGGCTTCGGCCATAGTCCTCTGCGATTTCGGCTCCAGCGCTTATTATTCCGGCGGTATAGCCATGAACGCCTACGGGCCGGCCTTCCCGTGGTTCGTGATGGGCGTGATGCTTTTCGCCGGCGTCATGCTGGCCGTCTATGTGGAATCCTGTTCCATGTTCGTCCGCGGCGGCGTCTACGTGGTGGTCCGTCACGCCATGGGCAAGTTCCTGGCCAAGATAGCCGTCTCCTCGCTCGTCTTCGACTATGTCCTGACCGGCCCCATAAGCGCGATAAGCGCCGGGCTCTATATTTCCTACCTGGCCAAGAGCCTCCTGGGCATGGCCGGCCTGCCGGCCGACTTCTCGCCCAATATGCTTGCGGTGGTATTCGGCGTGGCGGTGATAGCTTATTTCTGGAAGGAGAACATAAAAGGCGTCAAGGAATCCGGAGACACCAATGTCCGCATAGTCCTTTTCGTGGCCGTCATAGCGGTAATACTGCTGCTCTGGTCCTTCCTGACCGTCTATGTCCGCGGCTTCACGCTGCCCCCGTTCAAGCTGGAGTTCAGCGAGGAGGCCCTTGGCTGGTCAAAGCATATCTCCTGGCTCAAGCCGATAGGCTTTATAGGCGTATTCATGGCTTTCGGCCACTCTATACTGGCGCTCAGCGGCCTGGAGAGCATGGCGCAGGTATACCGCGAGATAGAGGACCCCAAGGTCCCCAACCTCAAGCGTACGGCCGTGATAGTCTTCGTCTTCAGCGTGATGTTCACCGGCGTCCTGACATTCCTCTCCTCCATGATCATCCCCGGCGACCTGATCGCCGGCGAGTACGCGGAGAACCTGCTCAGCGGCCTGGCCCTGCACCTGCACGGTCCCTACTTCGCCCGTCTGGCGTTGCAGGCTCTGGTCGTCATCTCCGGCGGCCTGATACTGATGGGCGCGGTCAACACCTCCTTCGTCGGCGCCAACGGCATACTCAACCGCGTGGCCGAGGACGGCATCCTGCACGACTGGTTCCGCCGCCTTCACCCGAAGTACGGCACCACCTCCAGGATAATCACGATGGTCGCCGTCCTGCAGGTCATCATCATCATCGCTTCGCGCGGCGACATCTTCCTGCTGGGACAGGCCTACGCCTTCGGCGTTCTGTGGAGCCTGGTCTTCGACACTCTTTCCCTTATAGTCCTGCGGTTCAAGGACACGGAGTTCGAGCGCGAGTGGATGTTCCCCCTGAACATAAAGGTGAAGCGCTACCAGGTCCCGGTCGGCCTGATGGCCGTTCTCGCCGTGCTGCTGATAACCGGCTGCCTGAACCTGGTCACCAAGCCTACCGCTACCGTAGCCGGCGTTATTTTCACCGCGGTCTTTTTCACCCTCTTCCAGGTCTCCGAGAAGCTCAACGAGAAGAAGGCCACGCTGCACCTGGACGATGACGAGGCCGAGGAGAAGCTCAATCTCAAGAGCGAGGCGGACATCAACACCATACTGCCCGAGCTCTCCAAGCCCAACCGCATACTGGTGCCGGCCCGCAATCCCGACAACCTGGTCCATCTCAAGCAGGTGCTCAAGACCGTGGACGACGAGACCACCGACATCATCGTCCTCTCGGCCAAGGTCGCCAAGGCCATGGAATTCGGCCGCGAGGAGACCCCGGTCACGGACGAGGACAAAGACCTCTTCCGCAACGTGGTGCTGATGGCCGAGAAGTACGGCAAGACCGTCAAGCCCATGCTTGTCTTTTCCAACGACCCTTTCCTTTCCATAGCGCAGGTAGCGCGCGACGCGCGCGTCGGCGAGATAGTCATGGGCGTTTCAGGCTCCGTCGGCGCCGAGGTGCAGCTGGAGAAGCTGGCCATGGCCTGGGGCATGCTGCAGAAAGAGGACGGCCTGCAGGTGACCGCTAGGATCATCTGGCAGGGCCGCGAGCTGACCTACAAGCTTTGAGGTAAATATGTCTATACGACGCATCTGCAAGTACGGCGAGAAGATACTCGCCAAAAAGACGAAGCCCGTCGATTTCAAGGCGCTCAAGCCGGCGCTGCCGGCGCTGCTCGCCGACATGTTCGACACGATGGATATAGTGGGAGGGGCGGGCCTGGCCGCCAACCAGATAGGCCTCGACATGCGCCTCGCGGTCATAAAAGTGACGCGCGAGGACGACGAGGTCCGCGTGGTCATCATAAATCCGGAGGTAGTCTCCGGCTCGGACATAGTGGAAGAGGACGAGGGTTGCCTCTCTTTCCCCGGACTTTTCGCGAAGATAAAACGCTTTTCCAAAGTGAAGGTGCGCGCCCTGAACGAAAAAGGCATGCCGGTGGAGATCACCGCCGAGGGCCTGCTGGCCAAGGCGCTGCAGCACGAGATAGACCATCTCGACGGCGTGGTCTTCATAGACCGCCTGCCGGTGCTGACCCGGCTCAAGCTCAAGCCGGTGCTCATGCGCCTCAAGCGCCAGTGGAAGAAGACCGACGAGAGCCGCATGTCGCGCGGGGCCCCCGCCCGGGACGGCGCAAAATGAGCGGCCCGCGGCTGGTTTTCCTGGGGACACCCGGGACCGCCTGCCCTTTCCTTGAATCGCTGGTCTCTGCCGGCTTCGAAGTCGCGGGCGTCATAGCCCAGCCGGACCGCCCCGTCGGGCGGGGTATGAAGATGTGCTGCCCCCCCGTCAAAAATTCCGCCCTTGCGCTTAACCTTCCCGTCTTCCAGCCGTCATCCGGCGCCGAACTGAACGAGGCCTTAACGGCCCTCCGGCCGGACCTCGGCGTCGTGGTGGCCTACGGCCGCCTCATAAAAAAAGAGGAGCTCGCCCTTCCCCCGCTCGGTTTCATAAATCTCCATTTTTCACTGTTGCCAAAATACCGCGGCGCGGCGCCTGTGCAGTGGTCGCTTATAAACGGCGAGACGGAGACCGGCGTGACCGTCTTCCGCCTGGACGAAGGAATGGACACCGGCCCCGTCGTCGCCTCGGCGCGCACGCCGGTGGACCCGGCCGAGGATTCTCCGGCGCTCTTTGGCCGGCTGACGGAGCTGGGCCGGGGCCTGCTCGTTTCCGCCGTCAGGGAGATAGCGGAGGGGCGCGCCGCGTTCACGCCGCAGTCCGGCGAACCGTCCCACGCTCCCAAGATACGCCCCTCCCTCTCCG
>DNQL01000150.1 GCA_003500765.1 Elusimicrobiota bacterium
TGACATTTTAAAAAAATCGCTACATCTGATCCGGGCGGATTGACTTGGGGGCCAATAGTTAATATCTTATACGCTCTTATCATGAGCGACAGCGAAAAGCCAGAACACAAGCAAAGCCCCTTCGTCTTCCGCCAGTCCGAGATCCGGGCCGGAGGCGGCCTCCACCGCGTCATCGAATGCGACACCGCCCTTTTCGCCGACGCACTGAAGGGCGTCGGGACCCTGCTCTCGCTCACCGCCGAAGCGGACTTTTCCGTCGGCAGCGGCGACCTGCTGCTGGAGGGGGAGATAAAGGCCACGGCCGCCATGCCCTGCGACCGCTGCAACGCAGATTTCAAGGCCTCGCTCTCGGAATCTTTTGACGAGGTTTACGAATATTCAGTAGAATCAATAGATATCGAGGACCTGGTGCGCCAGGCCCTGGTACTCGCGGTCCCGGCGAAGATTTTATGCTCGGACGGCTGTAAGGGTCTTTGTCTCGGTTGCGGGACCAACCTGAACGCCGGTCCCTGCAAGTGCGGTCCGGGGCAGGACGGCCCTTTCGGCGCCCTGCGCGATTTGAAGAACAAGGAGCCATGAGATGCCTAATCCTAAACGCAAACACACAGCCTCCAGGCGGGATTCCCGCCGGGCGCAGAACTGGAAGCTCGAGCTGAAGTCCCTCTCCAGCTGCCCCCAGTGCGGAGCGATGCGCCTGCCTCACAGGGTCTGCGCCTCCTGCGGGACCTATAACGGCAAACTGGAAGTCCCCCGCAAGGAAAAAAAGAAGGACGAAGAACAGCAGGGCAAGTAAGACCCCGCCATGAGAATAGCCATCGACGCTCACGGCGGCGATTTCGGCCTGCGGCCGAACATCGAAGGCGCGATAGAGGCCCTCAAGCGCCTCGACCACGACGTCATCCTGGTCGGCAGGGACCCCGAGATACGGGAAGAACTGCGCCGGCTCGGCCTGGAGAACCCGCCCAGGCTGACCATCGTCCACGCCCCCCAGGTGGTGGAGATGGGCAGCGAGCCCGTCGAGGAGTGCCGCACCAAGCCCAACTCCTCGCTGATGGTCGCGGCCGAACTGGTGCGCGACGGCAAGGCCGACGGCATGATCTCCGCCGGAAACTCCGGCGCGGTCATGGTGGCAGCGCTGCTCAAGATGAAGCGCATCAGGGGCATCCTGCGTCCCGCGCTGGCCGTACCGTACCCGACCTACAAGGGAGTCAGCGTCCTGATGGACGCTGGAGCAAATACCGACAATAAGCCCTGGCACCTGGCGCAGTTCGCCATGATGGGCACCGTCTATTCCTCGGTGCTTCTCAGGAAAGAAAATCCTTCCGTCGGCCTGCTCTCCGTGGGCGAGGAAGAGACCAAGGGCAACGCCCTGGTGCAGGAAACGCTGCCGCTGCTCAAGAATGTCGGCCTCAATTTCTACGGGCCGGTCGAGGGCAGGGACCTGCCCGCCGGCCTCACCGACGTCGTCGTTACCGACGGCTTCACCGGCAACATCGTCCTCAAGCTCTCCGAGGGACTGGCTAAGGTGATCTTCAAGCTCATCAAGGACCAGATCCACCGCAAGTTCACCTACAAGATCGGCGCGATGCTGATGCGGAAGCTCTTCAGCGACCTCAAGATCCGCCTCAGCGACGACGAGTACGGCGGCGCCCCGCTGCTGGGCGTCAACGGCGTGGCCATAATCTGCCACGGCAAGTCCACGCCCAAGGCCATCTTCAGCGCCATCCGACTGGCCGGCGACCTGGCCGCCTCGGGACTCGCGGAGCAGATAGCAAAGCGCATGGACGCAGTAAAGGCCTCCATGGAGAAGTCCCCGCAAGGCGAGGATAAACATCCCGAGCGGGAAGAGGAAGAGCAGAAAGCATGAAGCAGCTCGAAGGACTTTCGGCGCTGGTCACCGGCGGCGCGCGCGGCATAGGCCTGGAGATAGCCTCGGCCTTCGCCGGGGAGGGCGCTTCGGTACTGCTGGGCGACGTTTCCGCCGACGAAGCCTCCACGGCCGCGGCGGGCATAGCCTCCGCCCACGGCGTCAAGGCCTCCGGCATCCGCCTGGACGTGACCGACCCCGCCTCCTGCGACGCCGCGATAGAAGAGGCGGTAAAGACTTTCGGCAAGCTGGACCTGCTGGTCAACAACGCCGGCATCACGCGCGATGGACTGGTCCTGCGCATGAAGCCCGAAGATTTCGACGCGGTCATTTCCGTCAACCTCAAAGGCTCTTTCCTGATGTCCAAGGCGGCGGCGAAGGTCATGCTGCGCGCCAGGACCGGGCGCATAATAAACATCTCGTCGGTCGTCGGACAGGCCGGGCAGGCCGGGCAGGCCAACTACTCGGCCTCCAAGGCGGGGCTCATCGGCCTGACCAAGTCTCTGGCCAAGGAATTCGCCCCGAGAGGGGTGCTGGTCAACGCAATCGCCCCCGGGTTCATCGAGACGCGGATGACGGAGGCTCTCAAGGACGAGGCCAAGGCCGCCATCACGGCGCTTATACCGCTGGAGCGCTTCGGCAAGCCCGCCGATGTGGCCGGGGCGGCGCTGTTCCTGGCGGGACGGCACTCGTCTTACATCACCGGCCAGGTGCTGGCCGTAAACGGCGGCATGTACATCTGATTTTCAGTATTAGCGACTTAAGAGACCGTAAGGAGATACAATGGCGGAAAACATAGAAGAGAAAGTGAAGAAGATAATCGTCGAGCAGCTCGCGGTGGACGCCGCCGACGTCACGCTCCAGGCCCAGTTCGTCCAGGACCTCGGCGCGGACTCGCTCGACACGGTGGAGCTCGTCATGGCCCTCGAAGAGGCCTTCGACATAGAGATCCCCGACGAGGACGCCGAAAAGATCAAGACCGTGGGAGAGGCCGTCAACTACATCAACGCGAAGGCCGCCAAGGGCTGATACCCCGGGAGCGCCGCGGATGCCTCCCATAGAGGAAGTCATCGGTTATTCCTTCAGGGATAAGGATCTCCTGAGGACGGCGCTCACTCACAAGTCCTACGCCGCCGAGCAGAATTCGGCGGAATGCAACGAAAGGCTGGAATTCCTGGGCGACAGCGTGCTCGGTCTCGCTGTCGCCCGGTATCTTTACGGGGAGCACCCCGGAAAAGACGAAGGCTATCTTTCAAAGCTCAAGTCCTTCCTGGTCTCGCGCCAGAACCTCTCGGTCTGGGCCCGCTCGATAAACCTCGGAGAGCACCTGCTGCTCGGAGTGGGAGAGGCCCAGACCGGCGGCAAGAAGCGGACCAGCATACTCGCCAACTCGCTCGAAGCCCTGCTGGCCGCCGTCTACCTGGACGGCGGAATGGCCGAGGCCGAACGGCTGGTACTGGGCTGGATCTCCTCTTCGGAACCCGAGGAACCAGAAGCCGACCATAAGAGCCGCCTGCAGGAGATGATCCAGAAAAAGCACCACCGCACCCCGGAGTATGAGATCATCCGCTCCGAGGGCCCCGAGCACGACAAGAACTTCACCGTCAATGTGCGGCTGGGCCGCAAGGTGCTGGGCATGGGCGCGGGCAAGAACAAGAAAGAAGCCCAGCAGTCCGCTGCCCGCAACGCCCTCGACTACCTCGAACACAATGAGCTCGGCCGGGACGAGATCTAGTCTCGCCCTCCCGGCGCTGCTGCTCCTTCTCAGCGCCTGTTCGGGGAGCAAAGAAGTTCCGGCTTTCGCTCCCGGCGACTACGCCGTCTACCGCTATTCCGGCTCATACCGCAAAGACCCCGTCACGCTGAAACGCACCGTGGAAGCCGCCCCGGCCGGCGGCGATATAATTTTTCTCAACCAATGGGAGAGCGCCGGTGAGAAAAGGACCTGGCGCGAGCATATCGCTCCGCGTCCCTACGACCTGACCCACAATCTCGCCGGCAGGGTGGAGCTCCCCGACGGGGACGGATGGAGCGAGGTCTCCAACCCGGACAATATGAAACTGCTGGAGCTACGGGACGGCACGCTCTTCAACCCGCAGGGCCTGCCGCACCTGCGCAAGGAAGAACCCGGGGAGTTTTTGGCCGGGGGGAACAAATATCCCTGCGTCGTAAAGACTTACAGGACGATGGTCGGGGGGAAAAGGGCGCTGCTTGTGCGCCGCGAGGCGAAAGGTTTCAAGTGGGGGCCACTGTCCGAAGAATACAAAGCGATCCAATCCGCTGATTTCGTGTTCCGCTCGGAACTTATCGAAGAAGGGAACCGAAGGCCCTGACAGGGTCGCGCCCCAAAAGGTCCGCGGCACCCCTGTATTTCCCCGAAAAAACATTATCGGCGGCCGTCATGCGGTACTGGTCCCGGGTCATCGGCGGGTCCGGCAGCAGCGCCAGCAGCGGCAGGGCCGGCGCGAAGAAGGACCGCGGCAGCCCCAGCACCGGCCTCCTTATCCCCAGCTCCCGCAGTGAAGCCCTGAAGAAATCCGCGTAGCTCATCGTTTCCGGCCCGCAGAGCTCGAAAACCTCGCCTTTCACCTCGTCCTCCAGAGCTCTCACGGCGCATTCGGCGGCGTCTCCGAGCGCCACCGGCTGCAGCAGCCTGTCGGACGGCGCGGGCAGCACGGGCGCGAAGCGGGCCAGTCCCCGCAGATCGTC
>DNQL01000218.1:0-1424 GCA_003500765.1 Elusimicrobiota bacterium
GTGGCCGTGTCCACGGCGCCGGACCCGCTGGACCCCGGCGCGGCGGCCGCGACCCACGCCGATACCTACGAGCTGTCGCTCGCTTCTTCCGGCCTGGCCACCAACACCCTCTACTATTTCCGGGTCGCCGCGGTGAACAAGAACGGCGTGGCCACAGATTACACCGCGGCCCAGGCCCAGTCCACTCTACAGGCTTCCACCAAACTTTACCTGCGCGACGACGTCTCGCCCGCCAACCCCGACGCTGGAGAGGAGCGCGTGCTTGCCTGGCGCCGCGGCTCCGCCGCCGTCACCTACACCAAGAACACCCCGGGGACGGTCACGCCTCCGACCTCCGTATCGCAGTTCACAAAGGCCGCCGGCGGCGCCGTGCAGACCTGGTACACTCCCCCGCTGGACGCGGTGACCATAGTCAGCAGCGTCACCTTCAATATCTGGGCTATGGAGAGCGCCCTGCAGGCCAACGCCGGACTGACGGCCGAGCTGCTGCGCGCGAACGCCGCGGGCGCCGTTCAATCCGTCATCGCCGCCGTTCATGTCCCGGTCTATGAACTCGGCCTGACCATGCAGGCCTGGAGCTGGACCGTGGCGCCGGCGCAGACCGCGCTGGCCCTCGGCGACAGGCTGGCGCTGCGCCTGCACCTGAGGGATACCGGCGGGACCATGGCCAATAACCGCCAGGCTTTCGCTTCCGTAGGCGGTCCGACGGCCGGCGCCGAAGGCGACAGCTGGGTCCAGTTGCTCGAAAGCATAAGGCCGGCCAGGCCGGCCTCCGGATCGGTGACCGGCGTCACAGCCTCGCAGCTCGCCGCCTCCTGGACGCTGGTGGGAGAGACCACCGGCTACACTCTGGCTTCCTCCGTCAATCCGGGCGGCGAGCCGCTGCCCGTCTATTCCTCGAGCGACACGCTTGGGAACCTCTCGGCCACGCTTGCCGTCCCTTCGCTTTCGCCCAATACCACTTATTACCTCTTCGTCAAGAGCAATATGCCGGGAGCCTCCAGCGGCTGGCAGGCCTATCCCGGCACGGCGACCCTGCTGGCCTACGCCCCCGCCTTTTCCGGTTTCGGCGAGGTGGCTTACGGCTCCATATTTTTCGACTGGTCGGCCAATGGCAATCCGGCGGGCACGCTTTACCGCGTGGTCTCTTCGACGGCGCCGGACCCGCTGGCGCCCGGCGGCGCTGTGGCCGTGAGTTCTTACACGTACAATACACATATCAGCTCGGCCGGGCTCGCGGCCGACACCACCTATTATTTCAGGGTGGCGGGAGTGAATCACAGCAATGTCCCGACCTCCTATACCGCGGCGGCCGGCACGGCTACGCTGCTGGGTTATCCTCCGGCTTTCTCCTCGTTCAGCGGCGTCGCGGAGACGGCGATGCAGTTCAACTGGTCCCATAACGGCAACGCGGCCGGCACTCT
>DNQL01000218.1:1445-3575 GCA_003500765.1 Elusimicrobiota bacterium
CGGGGCCGTGGCGGTCAGTTCGCTGACCTACAACACTTATCTCAGCACGGCCGGGCTTTCGGTCAACACCACCTATTATTTCCGCGTGGCCGGTGTGAACAAGAACGGCGTATCCACGGCTTATACCGCCGCCCAGGGTGCGGCCACGCTGGCTTATGCCCCGGCTTTCGGTTCCTTCACCGGCGTCTCGGGCTCCGCCGTATCGCTGGGCTGGACCTCCGGCGGCAATCCGGCGGCTACGCTTTACCGCGTCGTCTCGTCCACGGCGCCGGACCCGCTGGCGCCGGACGGCGCGGCCGTGGTCTCGTCGGATACTTATAACCTGTCTCTCTCGTCCGCGGGCCTGGCGGCCGACACGACGTATTATTTCCGGGTGGCCGCCCTCAACCGCGGCGGGACGGCCACGGCTTACACCGCTCCGGCCGGGACCGCGACGCTGCTGGGTTTCGCGCCCGCGTTCACGGGCTTTTTCGGCGTGGCCGCGGGAGCGATGCAGTTCGAATGGTCCCATAACGGCAACGCGGCCGGCACTCTGTACCGGGTGGTTTCTTCAACGGCCGCGGACCCTCTCGCGCCCGGCGGCGCGGTGGCGGTCAGTTCGCTGACCTATAACACTTATCTGAGCACGGCCGGACTGTCGGCGGACACCACTTATTACTTCAGGGTCGCCGGCGTTAATAAGAACGGCATATCCACGGCTTACACGGCCGCGGCCGGCACGGCTACGCTGCTGGGCTTCGCGCCGGTTTTCGCCGGCTTTACGGGTGTGACCGAGGGAGGAGTTCAGTTCAACTGGTCGGCCAACGGCAACGCGGCCGGAACCCTCTACCGCGTCGTATCGTCCACGGCGCCGGACCCGCTGGCGCCCGGCGGCGCCGCCGTGATATCCTCCGACACTTACAGCCTGTCGCTGGCCTCCGCCTCGCTGCGGGCCGATACTACCTATTACTTCAGGGCGGCCGGCGTGAACAAGAACGGCGTGCTTACGGCCTATACCGCCGCGGCCGGCACTTCCACGCTGGCGAATGTGCCGTCCGGGCTTTACGCCACCGGCGTTACCAGCAGCACGGTACAGCTGAACTGGTCGTCTTCCGGGAACAGGGCCCCGGGCACACTGTACCGGGTGATGACCTCCACGGCCGCGGACCCGCTGGCCCCGTCGGGTGCCGTAGTGACCTCGTCCGACACCTACAACCTTTACCTGAGCACTCCTGGCCTGACGCCGAATACCGCCTATTATTTCCGCTCGGCGGCGGTGAACAATAACGGCGTGCTGACGGCCTGGAGCGACCCGCCTTTCAGCTCGCTGACCCTGGGCCTCGGCGAGATAGGCAGCCCCGCCTCCGGCGAGATAACCGGCGTCCATGTCAGTTCCCTGGCCGCCTCCTGGGCCCTGGTGGACGGCGCCACCGGCTACACTCTCGCGGCGTCTCTCTCCGCCGATACGCCCCCGACGGCCGTCGTTGCCTCCAGCGAGACCGTGAATAACGGTAACAGCGCTTCTGTCGAAGGGCTCGGCGCCGACATCGTCCATTACCTCTTCGCCCGCGCCAACGGCGCCGGTATCTCGGGAGACTGGTTCGCCTTCCCCGCCAAAGCCACGCTGCTGGAGTTCGCCCCCGCTTTCGTTTCTTTCTCCGGGGTCGCCGCGGACTCGGCGCAGTTCAATTTTTCGGACGGGGGTAACGCCTTCCCGGGCACCAGGTTCCGCGTGCTGGTCTCAACTGCCACCGACCCTCTGTCGCCGGGCGCGGCCGCTTTCAGCTCTTCCGACACCTACAACGTGTCGCTGGCCACCGCGGGACTCTCCGCCGACACTACCTACTATTTCCGCGCGGCCGGCGTGAACAAGGACGGCGTGCTGACCGGGTATACCTCCGTGCAGTCCACCGCCACGCCCGCCAATATCCCGGCGCCGGCCGGGTTCACCGGCGTCGGGGCGGGGGAGATGACCTTCAACTGGTCGCATAACGGCAACCGCAACCCGGGTACGCGCTACCGGGTGACCGTTTCTACCGCCGCGGACCCGCTGGTCCCCGGGACCGCCGTGGCGACGAGTTCGGATACTTACAATCTCTATCTGACGACCTCGGGCCTGGCCGCCGACACCACCTATTATTTCCGCGCGGC
>DNQL01000065.1 GCA_003500765.1 Elusimicrobiota bacterium
AAGACTTCGCCAGGCCCCGGACGCGGCGGCCGCAGACGGCGGACAGGGCGGTCCCGCGTGCGGCCTTCTCCGCGGAGGAGAGAAAGGCGCGCTGGGCGGAGAGGGGCACCGGTGCGCCCTCCTCGTTGAAATTGTAGGCCTCGCCGCCGGCGGTAGCCAGCGTGAAGCAGAGGCGGGACTCGCCGCCGCCGTGGCTGAAAAGCATTGATTTGAGCCCGGTTTCCCTGAGCGCCGAGCTGATGAGGCTGCCCATATGGCCGGCCACGAAGCCCGCCACCACAGGGGAACCGCCGGCCGAGCGCAGCGCGCGGGCCATGTTGACGCCCTTGCCGCCGGGCAGGGTTATCACCCCGGGGCCGAGCCTGTAGGTCTCATGGGGCCGCAGGCAGGGGACATAGACGGTCTTGTCCAGAGCCAGGTTGAGGTTTATTATCAGCGTCTTCGCCGCCATCTTTCTAAATTTAGCATTTTTAGCGGCGGACCGGAAAAATCAGCCTCCTTTACTTTTTATATAATAGGGGCATGAAGAGGCTCCCCATACTGCTCGCCTCCCTCCTGCCGCTCGCTTCCTGCTCGGGCAGCCGGCGCGCCGCCCCGTCGCTCACCCCGGAACCGGCCATCGAGCGGGCCTTCGACGTGCTCTCCACGGCGAAGGAGGGAAAAAAACTCATCTCTTTCCTGGAAAAGAACCCCGTTTCCTTCGAGTTCGCCAATGTCGAGGCTCCCTGCCCCAGGTACGAATTCGGCCGCGGCAGGATATACCTTCGCAGGGAGTTCAAAGGCTCCGACGCCATGCTGGCGCTCGCCCTGGCCCGCGCCGCGCAGGTATACCGCTTCCACCGCCTGGCCGGGATCGAATCGCCGACGGCGGAACAGGAGGAACTGGCCGCTCTCTTCCAGGCCAGGATAGGACTGCAGGTCAGGCTTGTGAACCAGGACTTCGAAACGGACGATCCCGGGGTTAAAGAAATAAAATCCGCTTTCTGCGCCTATCTGCACGAAGGCCAGCGCTACGCGATGCAGAAGGCCAGGGCCTCCGCGCTCGTCACGGAACAATGGTGCGGCAGGCCGTTCGAGACGCTCGGCTCGCTGGAGTCATGGCTGGAGCGCACCAAAGAAGCCGTCCGCGACGAAACTCTCTTCACCCTGCTCTATGAACGGGACCTGCAGCGCGTCCGGCGCGGCCAGATCACGATGGCCGACGCCATGCGCAACGACGCCAACTTCCGCGCCATGCCGCTTTACGAGATCAACCGCTTCCAGCGCATGTTCTACGACACGGAGAACGAAAAGGTGTCCCGCGCCGTGAAGCTGTACCGCGAGCTGACAAGGGAAGACGCCTCCTGGAGGGCGGGCCACGCCGGGGATATCACCCGCGCCCGGGAGGCGTTCGCCACTTGCGGCATGAAGGACCTGCTGCCCCCGGGCGCCGGCATACCCGGGTTTGATTAGAATCGTCCCGTATTTATATCATTAGACCTATGCCCTCCCTCTACCAGATATGCTTCGTCACCGTCGGGGACAAGGAAACGGCCCGCAAGATATCGGACGGGCTGCTCCGTGAAAAGCTTGCGGCCTGCGTCTCCGTGGTGGAGGGCGTGACCTCCTCGTACAGGTGGCAGGGTAAAATAGAGACCTCCGCCGAACTGCTGCTTCTCATAAAGACCAGGAAGTCGCTGTCCGCCGAAGTCTCCCAGCTCGTAAAACAGCTCCATCCTTACACCGTGCCCGAGATACTTTTCACCGACATCGACGGAGGCAGCCGGGATTACCTGGATTGGATCGGCGCCAACACCGTGATCTCGGCCAATGTCCCCAGGGAAAAACAGAACCGGAAAAAAACATGAAAAACGCCCTTCACGCGCTCATCGTAGTAGTGACAGGCTCGCTGCTCGGGACCTTCGTCGGCAAGCTGGCCGAGATATGGTTCCCCGGCGGCCAGGCAGTTACGCTGCTCAATACCGGCATAAACACCGGACTCAACCCCGCCACGCTCGACCTGGCCATCATAGAGGTCACGCTGGGCCTGGTCTTCAAGTTCAACGTCGCCGCTCTGCTCGGGATCTTCATAGCCGGCGTGGTCTACAAGCAGCTGATCAAATGAAGCGGCCCGTCCTGGTGCTGGCCTCGCGTTCGCCGCGGCGGGTCAGCCTGCTCAGGGCGGCGGGGATAAAGTTCGTCCGCCGGCCGTCCTCCTGCGCCGAGACGCACGACCTCAAGCGCCCCTCGGCCATAGTGAAAACCCTGGCGCTGGAAAAGGCCATGGACGTGGCGAAGAAGTTCCCGGGGTCGCCAGTGCTGGGCTCCGACACGCTGGTCTTCTGCAAGGGCAGGATACTGGGCAAGCCGGCCGACCACGGGGAATCCATGCGGCTGCTGCGGATGCAGAACGGCTCCTGGCAGACGGTATACAGCGGCGTCGCGCTGGTATGGCTGGACAAAGGGCTGGCGCTCTCCGGCCTGGAGAAATCCCGCTGCAAGGCCAGGAGGCTGACTCCCGAAAGGCTGGAAGCGCTGGCCGGCAAGCATATGGACAAGGCCGGGGCCTACGCCGTGCAGGACGCGGAAGACGAGTTCATAGAAAAGATAGACGGCAGGTTCGACACCGTGGTGGGCCTGCCGATGAACCTGGTAAAAAAATTAATGAAGAGGGCGGGGCTCCGCTGAAAAAAATGTACAAGATAAAAAAAACCTTCCACCTGGCCTACGGCCACCGGCTGCTGCATTACAAGGGCAAGTGCGAGAACCTCCACGGCCACAACGGGCTGGTGGAGATAACCCTGAAAAGCGAAAAGCTGAACGACGAGAAGATGGTGATGGATTTCACCGAGCTGGGCTCCAAAATGAAGACCTGGCTGGACGATAACCTCGACCACCGCGTGATACTCTCCGGCGACGACCCGCTGGTCCCGCTCCTGGAGAAGGAGGGGCAGCGCTGCTTCCTGACGGGCGAGAACCCGACGGCGGAGGTACTGGCGCGCCTGGTCTTCGAAGCGGCCGAGGAGATGGGCCTGCCCGTGGCGAAAGCCGCGTTCTGGGAAACTCCGACCTCGATGGCTTCCTACAAGAAGTAAGGAGGAAAGATGAGCGATGAACATTTCGACATAGTGGTGGCGGGCGCCGGCCCGGCCGGCCTGACGGCGGCCATCTACGCGGCGCGCGGCGGCGTAAGCTGCGCCGTGGCGGGCGGGATGGCGCCCGGCGGGCAATTACTGGAAACGACCGAAATAGAGAATTTCCCCGGTTTCCCGGA
>DNQL01000041.1 GCA_003500765.1 Elusimicrobiota bacterium
GGCGCCGCCGAGCCGGCCCCGCGCGAGCCCGGCAGGGCCTGCGGCAAATGCCCCTCCTGCCTGCAGCTGGGCAAGAACATACATCCCGACTGCCGCCTGGTGGACGCGGCCTGGCAGGCGCACCTGCTGGGCGAGGACGAGGAGAAGCAGCGCAGCGTGAAGATAGACACCGTGCGCGAACTCTCGCGCAGCGCCTACTCGAGCCCGATACTCTCGCCCTGGAAAGTCTTCGTGGTCAACGACGCCTCCTCCATGACCGTGGAGGCGCAGAACGCCATACTCAAGATGCTGGAAGAGCCGCCGCCGGACACCGCTTTCATACTGATAGCCTCCAATAAGGCCTCCCTGCTGCCGACGATACTCTCGCGCTGCCACACCGTCAATTTCCGCGGCCTGGCCAGGCGCGAGGTGGCGGAAATACTCGGCCGCGAGGGTTTGGAACTGCACGAGGCCGACAACCTGGCCGGCCTCTCCTTCGGCTCGGTCAAGCGCGCGCTGGACCTGAGGGAGGTGCTGGAGAAGCTCTCCGACCTCAACCACCTCGACCCGATGGCCCCTTTCCGCGTGGCCGACAAGCTGGGCCGCGAGCTGGCGACGGCCCGAGAGACCGCCCGCCTCATACTCAATATCCTCGTCACCCGCTCGGCCGCGCGCTGGCGGACGGCGGAAGGCCCGGAAAAGGTCGCGCTGACAAGGCTCCTGGACAAACTTTTCGACCTCAAGCGCTGCCTGGGCCGCAACGCCAGCCCCTCCATAACCGTGGAGACCGCGGTGATGGAATGCGCCAGGGCCGGCATCAGCCTGCGCAACCTGGAAAAAGCCGATGCCTGAGACGAAGAAGAAGTTCTGCGTCACCACCCCGCTCTACTACGTCAACTACCGCCCGCACATAGGACACGCCTACACCACGCTGGCAGCCGACGTGCTGGCCCGCCACATGCGGGCGCGCGGGACCGAGGTATTCTTCCAGACCGGCACCGACGAGCACGGCGCCAGCGTGGCCCGCACGGCAGCCGAGCGAGGCAGCGGTCCTAAGGAATGGGCCGACGAGATCTCGGCGGATTTCGAACGGGCCTGGAAACTCCTCAACGTCAACTACGACCGTTTCATCCGCACGACCGAACCGGAACACGAGCGCAGGGTGCAGGACGCCTTCGAGCGCATGCGCGCCTCCGGCGACATCTATCCCGGCTCCTATTCCGACCTCTACTGCGCCTCCTGCGAGAACTTCTACGAAAAGAAAGACCTGCTGCAGGGCGGCCTCTGCCCCGTGCATAAGAAGATCGTGGAGGAAGTCAGCGAGGACACTTATTTCTTCAGGCTGTCCGGGTATGAAAAAAAACTGCTCGATCATTACGCCGCCAATCCCGGCTTCATCGAGCCGAAGCACAGGGCCGCGGAGATAGTCAATTTCGTCAGGTCGGGGCTGCGCGACATTTCCGTCTCGCGCACCAAAGTGGCCTGGGGCATCCCGGTCCGTTCCGATCCGAAACATACCGTATATGTCTGGTTCGACGCGCTGCTCAACTATATCACCGGCGCGGGCTGGGAAGCCGGCGGTGAGACCGCGGAATTCAGGTCGGTCTGGCCGGCCGACGTGCACCTGGTGGGCAAGGAGATACTGCGCTTCCACGCCGTGACCTGGCCCGCCATGCTGATGTCGCTGGGCCTGCCGCTGCCGCGGAAGATCTACGCGCACGGCTGGTGGACGATAGAGGGCGACAAGATGTCCAAGTCCCGCGGCAACGTGGTGAGCCCGGCGGACGCCATCAAGGAGTACGGCGCCGACGCCCTGCGCTATTTCCTCTTCCGCGAAGTGCCTTTCGGCCACGACGGTAATTTCTCGACGGAGTCTCTCAGGAAGCGTTATAACTCGGAGCTGGCCAACGACCTGGGAAACCTCTTCTCCCGGGTGCTCAACCTGGCTAAAAAACACCTGGGCAACAAGCTGCCGCACAAGCCGGAGGAGGCGAGCGCCCTGACCTTCGCGCGGCTGCGCGCGCTGGACGCGGACATAGCGGCGGACATCGAGGAGCTCAGGTTCGACCGGGCGCTGGACCGCATCTGGGGCACCGTCGGCGAACTGAACCGGGGCATAGACGCCCGCAAGCCCTGGGCGCTGTCCAAGAGCGATCCCGCCGCGCTCGCGGCTTTCCTCAAGGACATGGTCTGGTGCCTGCGGCTGGTCGCGGGCTGGGTCTATCCCTTCATGCCCGACACCTCCGCCCGCATGCAGATGCTGATGAGCATAGGCGACACGGAAGCCGAGGGCGTGGAGCCGCAGAAGATACCCCCGCTTTTCCCCCGCAAGCCCTGAGGGCCGCTTTCAAAAACCTTTGGTGTTTTCCCAGGATATCATGCGCAGCCGCGAGAGCAGCCGGTAGCAGGCGCCGAGGACGGCGTCTATCCTGGACAGTGAGAAGGCCGGGAGCGTATCCTCCGGCGAAGGCGATACCTGGTACATCCTGCAGTAATCCCCCACCCCGCGCCTGGCCTTGAGCAGGACGGCGTCGAAAGCCTCGTCGCCGGCCCGGCCGGACAGTTCGCGCTCGAGCGAGTCGAAGCCGAGCCTGCGGTAAGCCTCGGCCACAAGCCGCTCCGCCCCGGAGTCGCGCAGCGTCCCGGTCCGTTCCCCCTCGGCTATGGACAGCGGGCGAAGCGAGGCCAGCCGGGAACGCACGACGCCGGGACTGCCTGGCAGGCCGCCCTCCATCAGCGCGAAATCTTTAGAAGACAGAAGCTTATCCAGGGGATCCTTGAACTCCGCCACGAACTCGGGCGTGGCGCGCCCCTGCCCGAGCTTTTCAAGGAACCGGTCGCAGGCTTCACGGTAGGCCTCGCGCTGCAGGGCCGCGAGCGGCTCCTCCGCGGCGCGCAGGGCGCTGATGAAGAATTCTTTCTGGTTCAGAAAACCGGGATGGTCCCCTCCCCCCAGCTCGCGCAGGCGCTCGGCCAGGCCGCTCTGATGCTGGAATCTGGAGAAGGGTTTATCCATGATGCGGGGCCTCCCCGCGAAAGCGGGGAGGGCGGGCTACTGCTGCTGCCGGCAGGCTGGCGTCAGCGCCCGCACCAGGCCTATGACGATGCCGGAGATGGCGTAGACGGAGAAAAAGATGAACAGTCCGTCCTGCGGATACCGTATTATCAGGAAGAGTATCGTAAGGATGAGCAGCATGCCCTTTATGGAACCGGGGCGCACCGGGCCGTCCTTCTTGAAGGCGGCGTAGGGGACCGTCGAGACCATCAGCAGCGCGAGGCCGATCATGATGAACGGTATGGCCGCGTAAACATGCGGCATCTGCTTCATCACCATGCTGATGCTGCGGAAGCCGCTCTCGGTCTCCAGCATGCTGTAGGCAAGCACGATGGAGCCCAGTATGCCCGCGGCGCCCGGGATGGGCAGGCCCTGGAAATTGGGGCCGGCGTCGTCGCCGCCGAAGTGCGACTTCACGTTGTAGCGCGCCAGGCGCAGCGCGCCGCAGAGCACGTAGAGGAAAGCGACGGGGTAACCCCAGTAGCCGTAGTCCTTGAGCACGAAGTTGTACATCAGGTAGGCGGGCGCGATGCCGAAGGAGATCCAGTCGGAAAGAGAGTCTATCTCCACGCCGAACGAGCTCTCGCCGTGCACCAGGCGGGCGATGCGTCCGTCTAGCATATCCATGACTATGGACGCGATGATGAACCAGCCGGCCAGCACGAAGTTGCGTTCGGAGGCCGCCAGTATGGAGAAGAACCCGAAAGCCATGTTGGCTATCGTGAACAGCGACGGCAAGACCACCGCGCCGGTCTTTTTGAGCTTGGCTACGTCTATGCGTTTCTTTTCTTCCGCCGTCATTTCGCCTTCCAGAGACCGAGGATTGTTTCGGCGCCGGCGACCTTGTCGCCCTCCTTCACCAGCACGCGCGACCCCTTGGGCAGGTAAACCGCGACCTGGGAGCCGAAATAGATCATGCCCACCCGCTCGCCGCCCGACACGGCCTGCCCCTCTTTGACGTAGCAGGCTATGCGCCTGGCGATGGCGCCGGTGATCTGCTCCACGCCGGCCCAGCGGCCGTTCTCGCCTTTTATCCTTATGAGGTTGCGCTCGTTGACCTTGGCCTCGGGCTTATAGGCCACGGCGAAAGCGCCTTTCTCGTACTTTATCTTCTCCACCGTCCCGGCCAGCGGCGAGCGCTGCACATGGACGTTGAAAACCGACAGGAAGATGCGCACGACCAGGACCTCAGGGTCGTCCTCGTGTCCCACGCTGAGCACGGTGCCGTCGGCGGGGCAGATTATGTCGTCGGGGCCGAAGGCCCTGTCGCGCTCCGGGTCGCGGAAGAAGTAGACCGAGAAGGCCGTGAGCAGCAGGCCCAGTACCAGGAGCGGCACGCCGCACCACCTGCACCAGTAGGCGACCAGGCCTCCGATCGCCGTTATCGCTATGGTCACTATCAGTATCTTCCAGCCTGCGGGGGCTAAATTCATTATGACTTTCTCCTTTTAAAAACGTTCAAATTCGTGCCCGGGGCGGGACTCGAACCCGCACGGAGGATACTCCAGCTGATTTTAAGTCAGCTCTGGCTACCAGTTACAGCACCCGGGCTCTTTTCCGCTCAGGACTAAAAACAGATTCTATCATTTTCAGCGGCTTTCCCTGCGCAGTTCGGCCCGGCACATCCCGAAAAAATCCTCGCAGCTCAGCCAGCCCACCCCGCGGACCCCGGCCGCCGACTGCAGCCCCCTGTCCGAGGTGACCAGCACGGCCCGCACGCCGCAGGAGAGCAGGAACTCTCCCGTCTCCAGCAGCGCCTCGTCGGCGGTGCGGCCCTCGTTGAAAGTGACGCTGACCGGGGGCTTGACCGGGAAGCCCAGTTCGCGGAAAGGCCCGTCGTAATACACCCGGAAACCGGAGGAAGCGAAAGCGGGCAGGCCCGCGAGGTCCTCTATCCAGCCCAGGAACTCCGCCTCGGCGAGGTCGGGCGAAAAGGGGCCTCCGCCCGGGAAACGGCGCGCGAAATTGGAGGCGTCTATCAGGTACTGCGTGGGCTTGGAGGAAAGCCTTTTGCTCATTTTCCGCCCCCGCGGGGCAGGCAGGCCCCGGGGCCGTACCCTTCGGCGGGCC
>DNQL01000094.1 GCA_003500765.1 Elusimicrobiota bacterium
GCCCGCACCGGGCCGCCGGTGGACACCGGCCAGCCTGCGCGCAGCGCGCCGGTATTGGCGTTCACCCCGTATATTTTACCGTCGTCGCAGCCGAAATAAATATAGTCCTCGCCCTCGGCCAGGCCCAGGCCCTGGAAATTATAGGGCACGACGACCGGGGAGGACCTTATCGCGCCTCCGGCCTGGAAAGCCCAGGCGAAGCCGCCGGTCGCCGCGTTTATCTTGTAGAGTTTCCCGTCGTCGGCGCCGAAGAAGGCGTACTTGGTGCCGCCCAGGTTCCAGACGAAGGGAGAAGTGTATATGGCGGAGCCGGTGTCGTAATCGTTCCAGCCGGACATCGCGGTCATGTTGCCCGAATTTATCGCGTATATCCTGCCGTCCGTGGAGGTGACGTAAAGCGCGTTGTCCGGGCTGGCGGAGTAGGCGTCGAGGAAAGGAGAGGATTTCACCGGTCCGCCGGTCTGGAAGAAGGTCGAGGAGGTGCCGTCGCCGGTGTTTATGCTGACGATCTTGCCGTCCTCCAGGCCCAGCCAGGCCGTGGTCACCGTGGCCCTTTCATCCACCGAGGGCGCGCCGGCCGGAACACCCGTGACGGCCGAAGAGAAAGTCCAGGTCTCGCAGGCCGATCCGTCGGCCTTTTTAAGACAATGGACTTTCTTGTCGGCGGTCGGGATATAGAGACGGGTGTCCGTGTCCAGCATAGCCACAAGCTGCGCCCCCAGCGAGACTTTCCATTCCTGCCTTACCGAAGCCCCCTCGTCCTCTATCTTGTACACGTCCCCGTTGGCGCCGGCGAAGTAGAGATACGCCGCCCCTCCCTCCTCCTGGGGGAACGACGGGGTCACCGCGATAGGCGTAGCGGGGGAGGTGGCGAAAGTCCACATCGGCGCCCCCGAGGTGCTTAGCGCCACCACCGTGCCGTCCGTGGACGGCAGGTAGGCCCTGTCGTCCTCGAAGATGCCGGCCGAGTATATCGTGATGGCGGCGGTTATCGGGGAGGACGATTCCGTAACGTAGGGCCAGTCCGTGTCCGCCGGAGGGAGGGCCGGGGCTATGACCGTGAAGGAGGCCGTGTCCACCTGCGCGCCGGGAGAGAGAGCCTGTCCCAGCAGGCCCGACGCGTCGCGCACCGAAAGCGAGGCCGGATCGAAACGCACGCGGAAGGTGTCCGGAGTTTTCGACGAGGCGTTCCGGGTGGTCACGAAGACCAGGTAGAAAGGCCTGGTGGAGCCGGCCGCTACGAAAGAAGCGCCCAGGCCGGCCGTCGGCACGGTCAGCGTGGAGAGACCAGCAGCGTCGATGGATATCTCCGCCATCGGCACGTAAGCCGCCGTGGCGAGGTCTATGGCGGGCTCGTAGGTGCCGGAGAGACCGGTGGAAGTGGAATCGGCCACCAGCATCACCGCGTCGAACAGCGCGGCCGCTTCCGCCTGGGTCAGGGGCGTGGCCAGGTCGTCGCGGAAGAGCCTGAAGGCTACGGTGGCTATCTCCACGCCGTTGAACCCCGACGGAGAATTATTGGAGACTTCCAGCCTCAGCGCGGAATTTCGGGTATCGTCGTTGACCAGCGAGGCTCCCGCCGGGCCGTAGGCCGAGGCCGCGTGGACCGAATCGTCGTAAGCGACCGAGGAGATGGAGACCTGCGGCGCGCTGGCCGAGCCGTCGTCCGAGTTGAGGATGAACCTGTACCAGGCGCCGTCCACGAGCGAGGCTCCGTCCTGGTCCGGGAACGACAGGCCGAACTGCTCCGTCGCCTGCTGCGCCAGCGAGGAGAGGGTGAAGCCGATGTCCTCCAGCCTGTAGATGTGGGGCGAGCCGGGATCGGCCGCGCCTCCCCTGCGCGACAGGACGATATTGTTGCCGCGCCCGGCCGAGGAGTCGGCTCCCAGCGTCAGCCGCAGCGGGAAATACCGCGACAGGTGGCGCACGGAGGCGGACGGGTCGGGATAGTGCAGCGTATTGGCCGCGCCCGCGCCGGCGTTGTTGTTGCGCGAGGCCATCGTGGGGGAAGCGGAGGAGGAGAAATCGTCCGCGTCCACCCCGGTGTCAGCTCCTTCAGACGGGCCCCGGGCTATGGAGTGCGCCGCCGAGGCCGGCGCGGGGCCGGCGTAAGGCACCAGCTGCGCGGCGTAGTTATAGCGGGAGTAGGCCGTCCCGGACTGCCAGGTGACGCGGCTGACCACCGCGCCGGCGGAATTCTCCAGGGCCAGGAAATCGCCGGCGGAGGAGAGGCCGTTCGTTCCGAAGACCTGTGTCCAGGTCAGGCCGCCGCCGCTCAGCGACGAGCCGTCGAGGGCGGTGAAATCCTCCGGATACACGACCCTGCCGAACCTGAAGACATGGCCCGCCACCGAGGCCGCCGCGTTGCGCAGCGAGTAGCCGGTCAGCGCGCGGATGGAGACCGCGTCGGAATTATAGAGCTCTACGAACTCGGAGAGCAGGTCGCCGTAGGCGACTTCGTTTATGTGCAGCGCGTCGGTGGAGACGGCGTTGGCGTACCCCGGGGTCGGCGTCGGGTCTATCTCGAAGTAATCGGGGTGTCCGTCGCCGATGCGCGCGAAGGACTGGCCGGAGGTCAGCCCCGCGGGCCACTGGACCTGGTCGACCAGCCCGCCCGCGGCGTCGCGCAGACGCACGTGATAGCTCTGCGCGCCGTTGAGGTCTATCGACAGCCCGCTGACGAGGTAAGTGGACATCGCGTTGACGTACTGGCCGGCCGAACCGGTCCAGACCGTGTTGGCCGATCCCCCGAGCGATATAGTGTTCTCGACGTAGTCGAGCCGCCACCCGCTCAGCGGCACGGTGCTCTGCGAGTTATTGTACAGCTCCACCCAGTCCGCGGCCGAGGAGGCGCCGGCGGGATAGACCTCGTTGAGCACCAGCGAGGAGGGAGACAACACCCGCGGATAGACAGGGTAGTACTCCAGCGGCACGCCGTCGCTCTTCACCAGGCGCAGGCAGTAGATCGCGCCGGGGACCATGCCGTTGTCTTTCAGTGAGAGGTCCCACATGCCGTCACGGGCCCTGGGCACGCCCGCCACGGAGTTGGAGAACCCGTTGGCCTCGGCGTAGGTCTGGTTTATGCTCGCATGTACACCGTACTGCGGGTCCTCGGCGTTGGCCGTAAGTGATTCCCCCCCTGCCACGGAGGGGTTATCGTTGAAAGCTATGGCCGTGCCGGCGTCCACGTCGGTATAGGCCGCCGGGCTGCCGTTGGACGGCGCGGCGCAGGTGCCGTCGCCCTGGCCGGCGAACTGCAGCCTGAAGGACTGCCCCGACTGCGGCAGGTCGACCTGGCCGATATTTAGAAGGGCCCTGAGCCGGAAAGCCGAGCCCGACGAAGGCAGGACAGCCAGCGTATCCTGGGCGGCGAGCGGCACGCCGACGTCCGTGGTGTCGGTGTTGGCGAAGAAGCGGTAGGCGCTCTGCTCGAAGGTCGTGGTGGGCGGCGCGGGCCAGAAGACGAAAGAGAAGCCTCCGGCCAGGCTGGAGACCAGAGAGGATTCCAGCGCCGACCCTCCGTCGGCGTTGGACCAGGCGAAGGCCGCGGCCTGGGTCATCACGAGGCGCTTGGCGAAAAGGTCGGAGGCGGAGTCGGCGACGGCGAGGACAAGCCTGTCCCTGTGCACCGGGTCCTGCGCCATGCTGTAGTAGCGCTGCGGGCTGGCGAAAGCCGGGGCCTGGGCGAAATCGGTCTGCGCCGTAAAGACGCCGGCATTGCCCGCGTACCAGCCCACGTTCGTCGCCGAAGCGTCGTTGTAGGCGATGACGCTGCGCGTGGCGGTATTGGAGCTGACCCACGCGGCGGCGACCAGTTTAGTCCCGGCCAGCGGCGTCTGGGCGGTAGTATCGAGATTGGCGGTGTTAGTCCAGGCCGAACCGCTCCAGTAGCCGGCCTGCAGGTCCGAGCCCGCGTTGCCGATCGAGGCGAATACCATCTCGTCCGAGGCCGGGTTGGCCGCGAGGTCCAGGCTCGTGGCGTCGTCCAGGAAGGACGGCGCGGCCGCGGGGACCCCCCAGGTATGGGTGGGGCTGCCGCCGGTCCAGGCCGCGGTGGCGTAACGCACGCCGTTGGCGCCGTCGGCTCCGCCGCTGTGGCCCCAGACGACCATGATGTCGCCGGAGAGCGACTCGGTCTCAACGGCGAAACTCTCCACGTCCTGTGAGGCGCTGACGCGTTCCAGCGAGGTTTCCAGCGCGGCCGCCGGCTCGTTCTCCCAGGCGGAGCCGTTCCAGACCATCGAGGACAGGGCCGAGTTGGCGTCGGCCCATATAGCCGCGACATTGTTATGATCCGCGCGGCGGTCCGTCGCCATCTTAACCCAGTGTACTACCCCCGAGGTGCGGACGGGGTCCAGCGTCGCCGCGGCGGACCAGCCGGCGGAGCCGCAGCCGGCCGAGCCGGGCTTGGTGCGGTAACCCAGCTCGTTCGTCCCCGAGGCGTTGCGGGAATAGAGCACGACCGCGTCGCCCGTATTGGTCTCGAAGGCGATATCGAAACGCCGCGTGGCGTCGGTGCCTCCCACCGACTGGGTCCACTCCTCGTACCAGTTGGCGCCGTCCGTGCAGAGCACGCGCAGCGTGCCGTTGCTGACGTACGCGGCGACGGCCTCCTGCTTGGTGGTCAGCGGGTTGGTGCGCAGAGTGAAAAGAGAGCCCGCCGCCCCCGTTATCGTGGTCCTGACGCCGCTGAAAGAGTTGGAAGCGCTGACATAATCCCGGAACTGCGGGAGGCTGTTGCCGCTTTGGCCGTATATAAGCACGCCGTCGCCGGCTTCGTGCAGTTCGGCCAGGATCAGCGTTTTGGCAAAACCGAGGTTCACCCAGTCGGTGTAGGTGCCGTTATTGTGATGCGCCCTCACGCGGGCGTAGTAATAAGTGTCGCTGGCCAGGCCGCTTAACGTGGCCATCGGCCCGGCGGCCGGCGCCGTGGACAGGGAGATCTGGCCGCCCGTCCCGCCGGTGAAGTTGCTGGCGGTAGAGACCTGCACCGTATACAAGGTCGCGCCCAGCGGATTGGAATTAGCACCCCAGCTCAGGGTAAAGCCGTTATCCATGATGTTGCCGAAAGGACTGCCCGGGGCAGTCGGGATATTGGCCAGCGTGGAAGTCGGCGGATACACGGACCAGGGGCTCTCGTCGCCGGGGCCGCCGGCCTTTACGAACAGATAGTAGGTAGTATTGAGCGCCAGCGCCGGGCTGAACACTGAAGCCTGGGAGCCGGCCGTGACGCTGGAGGCGTAGACCGGGGACGGGGATACGCCCGAATTCACCGAGGCGGCCAGCGTATAGCCGGTGGCGCCGTCTACCAGCGACCAGGCCGCCGTTATCGAATAGGTGGAGACCTGCGTGACCGGCAGTACTGCCGGGGCCGCGAGACCGAGCGTGCGGGTGGAGCCAAGGGTCGCGTAAGCGCTGTAAACGCCGTTATGGTTGGAGGCGCGCGCGCGGAAATAATAGTCGCGGTTGGAAAGCAGGCCGCCGAAAGCGTAGGAATAACCGTCGACCGGGGCGGTAGAGGCCGTCTGGCCGTGCGCCCCCGCGTTGAAATCCGGGGCGGTGGAGACCTGTACCTGGTAGAGCGTGCCGGCCGGGTTGGAGTTGGCCGCCCAGGAGGCGGTGAAGCCGCCCGAGGCGACCGCGCTGAAAGTGGAGACCGCCGTAAGCGGGACATTTACCAGAGTGGCAGTGCCGGCCGGCGCCGCGTAATCCGTCAGCACGCCGTTATGGTTGACGGCGGCTACTGTAAAATAGCGGGTCGAGTTGGGCGTAAGCCCGGCGCTGCTCAGGAAAAGGTTGTAGGTGTCGGAGCTGGACACGACCGCGCCGCCGGGCGCGAGCGGGTCCGGCGCCGTGGAGGACAGCACGCGGTAGCG
>DNQL01000311.1 GCA_003500765.1 Elusimicrobiota bacterium
CATCACCAGCATGTGATTCAGCCAGAGCGCCTGCACGGCTTCCCAGAAGGTTGCCGGCGGTTCCCACGGAACGCGGCCTAAATGGGTTGCCATGGTTCGAAGCTCGGCGGCGAACGCGTCAGGCAGGGCGGGCGCGGCGAACCGCTGGCCGAAGGGACGATACAGCATCACGGCAATTTCGCCTTCCTTCTCTCGGAGAAGGAGGGACAGGGAGACGTCTTCCTGCGCGGCAGGACGCTGGACATGGCCATGGACGGCGACAGGGTGCAGGCGCGCACTTTCAAGGAGCGCGACGGGCGCCTGGCCGGCGAGATAATTAAAGTTCTCAAGCGGGCGCGCACTTCCATAGTCGGCCTGCTGCAGACGCAGGGCTCCTCCTGGGTTCTCAAGCAGGAGAAAGGCTTCGCCCCGCCCACGCGCGTGGACGGCTTCGCCGAGGGCATAAAGCCGGCGAGCGGCCAGCTGGCCGCGCTGGAGATAAAGCACTGGCCCGAGGAGGGCCGCGCCGCGTCTGGCGTGGTGACCGAGCTGATCGGGGACCCGGGCGACCTGCGCGCCAGGACCACCGCCATCGTGCGCTCGCTCAACATCAGGGAGACCTTTCCGCCGGAGGTCCTGATGCAGGCCGCTTCTTTCGGCGAGCGGCTGGAGCCTAAGCACTGGAAGGGCCGCGAGGAACTTTTCGGCCTGCCGGTGGTGACCATCGACGGCGCCGACGCCAAGGATTTCGACGACGCGGTCTCGCTGGAGGACATAGGCGGAGGGAAGATGAGGCTGGGCGTGCATATCGCCGACGTGGGCAACTACGTCAAGCCCGGCACCGCGCTGGACCTGGAAGCCTACGCCCGCGCCACCAGCGTCTACCTGCCCGCCCGCGTCATACCGATGCTGCCGCACGCTCTTTCCGACAATCTCTGCAGCCTGGTCCCCGACCAGGAGCGGCTGACGCTGTCGGTGTTCATGGACGTGGACCAGTCCGGCAAGGTGGTCAAGCGCCGCATGGCCGAGACGGTCATCAAGTCCTGCCGCCGCCTCACCTACGAGGAAGCGCAGGAGATACTGGAGGGCAAGAAGATCCCCGCTATCTCGCAGGCCGCCTTGTCCGCCGTACGGAAGATGGGCGTGCTGGCCGCCAAACTCTACGCCCACCGCATAAAGCGCGGGGCGCTGGACTTCGATCTGCCGGAGTACAAGGTGGAAAGCGACGAGCGCGGGCTTCCCGTAAAGGTGTCGCGCAGGCCGCGGCTTCAGAGCCACCGCCTGGTGGAGGAGTTCATGCTGCTGGCCAACGAGTCCATCGCCATGGAGCTCAACCTGGCCAAGTCGCCGTTCCTGCACAGGCGCCACGACGACCCGGACCCGGCCAAGCTGCTCGCCCTGTCGGAAACGCTGGGCAGCCTGGGACTCAGCGCCGGCCACATACGCGGCTCCAACGCGCGCCGCGGCCTGCAGGACATACTGGCCAAAACGGGCACGCACCCGCTCTCGGCCACGATAAATTCGCTGATAGTGCGCAGCATGCGGCAGGCCGTCTACTCGCCGGAGTCGAAAGGACATTTCGGCATAGCGGCCCGCTACTACGCGCATTTCACCTCGCCCATACGGCGCTACCCGGACCTGATGGCCCACCGCGCGGTTAAGGCGCTGCTGCGCGGCATGAAGCCCAAGCCCGGCCATATAGTGCGGGCGTTCAACGCCATGTTCCCCGGCAAGAAAGAGGCGGAGCAGGTGCCGCTGATAAAGGCGGGGGAACACTGCTCGGAGCGCGAGCGCGCGGCCACCGAGGCCGAACGCAAGGTCTCGGACCTCATGAAGGCGGAACTGCTGCGGACGATGATAGGCCAGGTCATGGACGGCGTGGTTACGGCCGCGGCCGGCAGCGGGGCCTTCGTCTCGATGGCCGAGAGCGGCGCCGACGGGCTGCTGCGCGGGGCCACCTGGCTCAAGCCGGGCGACCGCGTGCGCGTGAAGATAGAGTCGATCAATTCCATCGACGGCAAGATCAATCTCTCGCCCGCCGAGAAACCCGGCCTGCCGCCCCACTGGAACGTGAAAAAGAGGCAGGGCAGAAGGAGATAGGAGACTGACCCCCTGAAAGGCCGGGCCGGAGAGATCCGCCCGGCCTTTTTTACGCCCCGGGGCGGGGTGGACAGGCATATTCAAATATTCTATTTTGTATATATAGATTTGTACGCGCGCGCGAGCGCGCTTCGTTATAAGAAAGCACCAACGGAGGAAAGACATGGAAAAACCCACAGTGAAAACCAAGTGTCCCAACTTCTCGTCCGGACCCTGCGCCAAGCGCCCCGGCTGGACCGTAGAAGCCCTGAAGAACGCCCTGGTCGGCCGCTCCCACCGCTCCAAGGAAGGCAAAGCCCGCCTCCAGGAGGTCTCCGACCGGATGAAGAAGGTGCTCAACTTGCCACAGGATTACCGTATAGGCATAGTGGCCGGCTCCGACACCGGCGCCGTAGAGCTGGCGATGTGGACGCTGCTGGGACCGCGCCCCGTGGACATCTTCGGCTGGGAAGCCTTCAGCAAGGGCTGGATCACCGACGCCGTCAAATACCTCAAGCTCAAGAACGTCAACGAGTACAAGGCCGACTTCGGCAAGCTGCCGGACTTCTCCAAAGCCGACCCGAAGAACGACATAGTCTTCACCTGGAACGGCACCACCTCCGGCGTGAAGGTCCCCGACCTGAACTGGCTGCCCAAGAACCCGGAAGGCCTGGTCATCTGCGACGCCACCTCGGGCGTCTTCGCGATGGACATAGACTTCACAAAACTCGACGTGGTCACCTTCTCCTGGCAGAAGGTGCTGGGCGGAGAGGCCGCCCACGGAGTTATCATCCTCTCGCCCAAGGCCGTCACGCGCATGGAGGAGCAGAACGCCCAGGTCGCCTGGCCGCTGCCCAAGATCTTCCGCCTGGTCGACGAGAAGAAGCTCAAGCCCGGCGAGCTGGAATACAGCACCATCAACACGCCGTCCATGCTCTGCGTGGAGGACGCCATAGACGCGCTCAAGTGGGCCGAGACCGTAGGCGGGCTGCCGGGCCTCATCGAGCGCTCCACCGCCAACCTGGCCGCCTTCGAGCGGTGGGTAGAGAAGTCGGACTGGATCGACTTCCTGGCCGAGAAGAAAGAGACCAGGTCCAGCACCTCGATCTGCTTCAAGATAAAGGCCGACTGGTTCCTTAAGTTGTCCGACGAGGACAAGGCCGCGGCCGCCAAGAAGCTCACCGGCATGCTGGGCAAGGAAGGCGTCGCCTACGACATCAACTCCTACGGCAAGGCCCCGGCCGGTATCCGCGTCTGGGGCGGCGCCACCATCGAGACCTCCGACATCGAGGCCCTCATACCCTGGCTCGACTGGGCGTATGAGCAGGTAGCCAAAGAATATTCCAAGGAGACAGTGAAATGAGCAAAGTCCTTATTGCCGATAAAGCCGATCCCCTCTGCGAGAAGACCCTCAAGGACCGCGGCATAGAGGCCGTGGTCAGGACCGGCATGAAGCCCGAGGAGCTCAAGGCCTGCGCCCATGAGTTCGACGGCATCATCGTCCGTTCCGCGACCAAGATAACCCGGGAGATATTCGAGGCCGCCAAGAACCTCAAGGCAGTGGCCCGCGCCGGCGCCGGCGTGGACAACATCGACATCCCCGCCGCCACCGAGAAGAAGGTGCTGGTCATGAACACGCCTTTCGGCAACACCGTCTCCACCGGCGAGCACGCCATAGCCATGATGTTCGCCCTGGCGCGCCACATCCCGCAGGCCCACGCGTCCACGCACGCGGGCAAATGGGAGAAGAGCAAGTTCGAGGGCGTAGAGATAACCGACAAGACCCTCGGCGTAGTGGGCTGCGGCAATATCGGCGGCGTAGTGGCCGACCGCGCCCGGGGCCTCAAGATGAACGTGCTGGTCTTTGACCCGGCCATGACCACCGAGCGCGCCCGCGAGCTGGGCGTGAAGATGGTCACGCTGGACGAACTCTACGCCAAGGCCGACTTCATCACCTATCACGTGACCATCAACCCGGCCACCAAGGGCATGCTCAACAAGGACGCCATAGCCAAGATGAAGAAGGGCGTGCGCGTCATCAACTGCGCCCGCGGCGGCATCATGGTCGAAGCCGACGTGAAGGCGGCGGTCGAGAGCGGTCACATCGCCGGCCTCGCGGTCGACGTGTACGCCGAAGAACCGGCCACGGCCCACATCTTCTTCGGCATGGAGAAAGTGATCTGCACCCCGCATATCGCCGCCTCCACCAAGGACGCGCAGGTGACGGTGGCGCGGCAGGCGGCGGAGCAGATAGCCGACTACCTGCTCTGCGGCAAGCGCACCCACGCGGTCAACGGCGACAAGGTATAGTATTGTCGCTCCCGGACGGGGACACCATGACGCATGGTGTCCCCGTTCTTTGACCCTGTCAGCACACAAGGAAAAACGAAATGGCAAAACTACCGCTTTTCTCGCCGATATACGGCATACGCCCCGCGCCCGGCAAGGCGCAGGAGATAATCGCCCCGCCCTACGACGTACTGGACTCCGAAGAGGCCCGGGAACTGGCCAAGGGCAAACCCAACAGCTTCCTGCACGTCTCCAAGGCCGAGATAGACCTGCCGCCCGGTACCGACACGCACGACGAGGCCGTCTATAAGAAGGCCGCCGATAATTTCGAGCGCATGATGAAAGAAGGTCTGCTGATACGCGAAGGCAAGCCCTGCTTCTACGCCTACCGCCTCAAGATGGGTGAGCACGTGCAGACCGGCCTGATGGTGGGAGCCTGCGTGGACGATTACGACGCCGGCCGCATACGCCGGCACGAGTTCACCCGCCCCGTTAAAGAGGACGACCGCGTCAACCAGATCAAGTACGTCAAAGCGCAGACCGGCCCCGGCATCATCGCCTACAAGCAGGTGCCGGAGATCGACGCCGTCATAAAGAAGAACACGGCCAAAGAGCCGCTGTTCTCCGCCACCGGGCAGGGCGGCGTCGTCCACACGCTCTGGCTTATAGACGACGAGGCCGACATAAAGGCCATCTCCGACGCGTCCGAGAAGCAGAAGACCGTCTATATCGCCGACGGCCATCACCGCAGCGCGGCCGCCAGCCGCGTCAAGAAGTTCATGGTGGAGCAGCGCGGCGCCGCCCACAAGGGCGACGAGCCCTACAACGTCTATCTCGCCGCCGCCTTTCCGGTCGACGAGATGAAGATCTGGGATTACAACCGCGTCGTGAAGGACCTCAACGGCCTCACGCCCGAACAGTTCCTGGCGAAAGTCCGCGAGAGCTTCGAGGTGAAGGAAGTCCCCGGCCAGGCCAAGCCGGCCGCCCGCCGCGAGTTCGGCATGTACCTGGCCGGCAAATGGTACGCCATGAAGCCGACGGTGAAGACCCCGACGAAGGAAGAGGACCCGGTCAAGGCGCTCGACGTCAGCGTACTGTCGGACCTGATCCTTGACAGGATACTCGGCATAGCGGACCTGCGCAAATCCGACCGCGTCGACTTCGTAGGCGGCATACGCGGGCTGGGGGAACTCGAAAAACGCGTCAACTCCGGCGAGATGGCCGCGGGCTTCGCGCTGTTCGCCACCACGCCCGAGGAACTGATCTCGGTGGCCGACGATAACCAGGTCATGCCGCCCAAGTCCACCTGGTTCGAACCCAAGCTGGCCGACGGCGTGGTCTCGAACCCCCTGCTCTGATGAAGATACTCGTAACCAACGACGACGGAATCTACGCCGACGGCATCTACGCCCTGGCGACCGCGCTCGCCAAGGTGGGCGAAGTCACGGTAGTCGCCCCCGACACCCAGCGCAGCGCGGTCGGTCACGCCATAACGCTGACCGACCCGCTGCGCGTGGGCAAGGCCCGCAGGAACAAGAAGTTCTTCGGCTACGCCACCAGCGGCACCCCTGCCGACTGCGTTAAGCTGGCGATAAAGTCCATCATGAAGGGCAAGCCCGACCTGGTGGTCTCGGGCATAAACCTGGGCGCCAACTCCGGCATGAACATCCTCTACTCCGGCACGGTCTCCGGCGCCACCGAAGGCGCGCTGCTGGGCATACCGTCCTTCGCCATCTCGCTGGACACCTTCGTGAAGCCCGATTTCTCGGCCGCGGCCGAGTTCGCCGCGCGACTGGCCCAGGCCCTGAAGAAGAATCGGCTGCCGAAAGGCACTCTTCTCAATGTCAACGTGCCGGCCGTAACGCGGGCGCGTCTCAAAGGCGTGAAGTTCACCAGCCAGAGCCATGAGCTGTTCAAGGACTGGTTCCAGAAGCGGACCGACCCGCACGGGCAGACCTACTACTGGATGACGGGCAAGTTCCGCACTTCCTCCGCCGAGCCCGGCAGCGACGTGGAGGCCATCGACAAAGGCCATATCTCGATCACGCCCATACAGTTCGACCTGACCGACTATAAGTTCCTCAGCGAGCTGGAGACATGGGATATCTGACGGCTCTGCTGCTGGCACTGCCCCTCGCGGCGCAGGAGCCGCAGCCGGCCGTCGCCGTTTCCTCTCCCGCCGTCCCCGCCGCTCCTTCCGCACGTACCGCCTCCG
>DNQL01000310.1 GCA_003500765.1 Elusimicrobiota bacterium
GAGGACGGCGCCTATAGCGCGGCCGCTTTCGCCGCCCCCATAAGCGGCGGCTGGACGGGAGCCTTCTCCTTCGCGCGGCTCGACTACGGCGGCTTCCAGGGCCGCGACGAGAACAGGGCTCTCACCGGGTCCTTCGAGGCTTCCGATAAGTCCTTCGCCCTCTCCGCGGCCGGGCCCGTGGGCGGCGGCGTCGGCTTCGGCGTTACCGCCAGGCACTTCTCCTCCTATATCGCCGGCCGCACGGCCTCGGCCTTCTCGGCCGACGCGGGCGTGACGGCCAAAATGCCCTCGGCTCCCGTCAGGCTGGGCCTGGCGGTGCGCAATATCGGCGGCGGCCTGGACTACGGCTACGGCAATAACCGCCTGCCCCTGTCGGTCAGCCTGGGCGCCGCGGTCAACGTCCTGCCGGGCATGGCCCTGGCGGCCGACGTCAAGCGCCTGGTCTACGACCGCGAGACCACCGTCAGCGTGGGCACCGAGTACATGCTCGGCGGCTCGATGACGATGCGCGGAGGCTACGCGGCGCAGATGGGCGGCGCGGACATCCTGGGCGGCTTCTCCGGCGGCCTCGGCATCAGGATGTCCAACCTGCGGCTGGACTACTCTTTCACCCCGTTCGCCGGCTTCGGCTCCTCCAAGCGGCTCACGATGGGCTTGACCTTCTGACGCGCCGCATCCGGACTCGCGCCGCCCCTCCCACGGAGGGGTTTTTTATTTCCCGCCCGGGCTCCAATTTGCTATTTTCATTATTAATGGAAGACAAGTTGTATTACCCCGAAGACAGGATACCCCTTAAAAGACTGATACCCATGGGCATGCAGCACGTCGTGGCGATGTTCGGAGCCACGGTGCTGGCGCCCGTCCTGATGGGATTCAACCCGCAGACCGCCGTGTTCTTCTCCGGCGTCGGCACGCTCATCTTCATCGCGATAACGCGCTTTAAGGTGCCCAGCTACCTCGGCTCTTCTTTCGCCTTCATCGGGCCGGTGCTGGCCGTGACGGGCGGCCGGCCCGAAGGCATACCGGCGGCGCTCTGCGGCATAGCCGGGGCGGCGCTGCTCTACGCGCTGGCCGCCGCTTATACGATGAAGCGCGGCTCCGGCTGGATAGACCGGCTGATGCCGCCGGTGGTCACCGGCTCGGTGGTGGCGCTCATCGGCCTGAACCTGGCCGGCTCCGCCGTGCAGAACTCGGTCAACGCCGACTTCCTCCTGGCCACGCGGCACGATTACCTGGTCTTCGGCGCGGCGGCTTTCACTTTCCTGGCTTCGGCCGCCGTCTCGATATACGCGCGCGGATTCCTGCGCCTCCTTCCCATACTCACGGGCGTGGTCGCCGGCTGCGTCCTGTCCGCCTGGCTGGGACTGATAAGCCCGGAGAGCTGGGCCGCCGTGATGAACGCGCCCTGGCTGGGCCTGCCGCCGTTCCAGGCGCCCGCCTTCTCCCTGCCGGCCCTGCTCGTGATAGCGCCGGTCTTCGTGGTGCTGGTGGCCGAGAACAAGGGCCATATCGAGGCCATAGGCGGCTACATTAAGCGGGACCTCAACCCGCACCTGGGCCGGGCTTATATGGGCGACGCCGTCGCCTCCTTCGTCTCGGCCATGGGCGGCGGCACGCCGCAGACCACCTACGCCGAGAACATGGGCGTCATGGCCATCACCCGCGTCTTCAGCGTCTACAATTTCCTGGCCGCGGCCTGCATGGCCATACTCCTGGGCCTCTGCCCCAAGTTCGGCGCGCTGATACAGGCCATACCGGCGCCGGTGCTGGGCGGCGTAACGCTGATACTCTACGGCCTCATCGCGCTGATGGGCGTGAAGATCTGGCTGGACGCCCGTGTCGATTTCTGCTCTCACAAGAACCTTATAATAGCCGGGGCTTCGCTCATCGCGGCCACCGGGCTCGGGGTGAAAGGCATCACCGTCGCCGGCGTCAACATAGCCGGTATCGCCTTCGGCACCGTCCTGGCGGTACTGCTGAACTTGCTGCTGTCCCTCGGCGGCGCGGACGACCCGCAGGACAGGCGAGCCTGCGAAACCGGAGCATAAAGGAACATAATGCTGGACAAATTCCTCTCCATATACAGACCCGCTAAATTCATCGGCCCGCTGCCTAAAGAAAAAATAGACCCCGAATATAAAAAGCTCCGCTGGCAGGTGATGCTGACCATCTTCTTCGGCTACGCCGGGTTCTACCTGGTGCGCAAGAACTTCTCGCTGGCCAAGCCTTACCTGATAAGCGAATTCGGCTTCACCAAGGGTGACGTGGGCCTGATAGCGGCGGCGTTGTCGGTGGCCTACGGCCTGAGCAAATTCGTGATGGGGAACGTCTCGGACCGCTCCAACCCGCGCTACTTCATGGCCACCGGGCTGATACTCTCGGGCGCCATCAACCTGGTCTTCCCCTCGCTGACCTCGGCGCTGTGGGCGCTGACGGCGCTGTGGTTCGTCAACGGCTGGGTGCAGGGCATGGGCTGGCCGCCCTGCGCGCGCACACTGACGCACTGGTTCTCCGACGGCGAGCGCGGCACCAAGTTCGCCATCTGGAACCTGGCGCATAATGTCGGCGGCGGCATAGTCGGGCCGATAATCAACTGGGCGATGGCGATAGCGGCGGCGCTGTCGCTGGGCGCGCTGCTGGGGAACAGGCTGCCCTTCTACCTTATCTTCTATGTGCCGGCGCTGATGTCGATAGGCATGGGCCTGATGATCGCCGTCTTCCTGCGCGACACGCCGCAGAGCTGCGGCCTGCCGTCCATCGAGGACCATACCGGCGACCGCCCGGACACCTGCGTGGACGACCCGGAGCGCGAGCTGGGGGCGAAGGAGATCTTCACCCGCTTCGTCTTCAAAAATAAAATGCTCTGGCTGCTGGCCGTGGCCAACGTCTTCGTCTATGTCATACGCTACGGCGTGCTGGACTGGGCGCCCACCTATCTCACGCAGGTCAAGGACTGCCCGGCCGACATAGCGCGCTGGCAGTTCTTCATCTACGAATACGCCGGCATACCGGGCACGCTGCTGGCCGGCTGGGCGTCCGACCGCTGGTTCGGCGGCCGCAGGGGCCCCATCTCCGTCATCTACATGGTGCTGGTCACCGCGGCGGTCTGGGTTTACTGGAAGAACCCCGCGGGGAACTTCATGGTGGATTCGGCAGCGCTTTTCGTAATAGGCTTCCTGATATACGGCCCTGTCATGCTGATCGGCGTAGGCGCCGTCGACCTGGTGCCCAAGAAGGCCGCCGGCACCGCGGCCGGCTTCACTGGGCTTTTCGGATATATGGGCGGCGCGGTCATCGCCGAGCTCGGCATGGGCCGCATCGTAGACAAATGGGGCTGGGACGGCGGCTTCTGGATGCTGCTGGTCTCCTGCGCGCTGGCCATAATACTGCTGGCTTTCACCTGGCGGACGCATCACCAGGACTGCAAACTAAGGTAAGGGGAATTATCATGAAAAGAACGGCTCTTGCGCTCATCGCGCTGATGATGGCGGGCAACGCTTCCGCGGAAGGGGTACGCAGGGTCTGGGTGGAAGGCCACCGCGGTTCGCGCGGCACGCATCCCGAGAACACTATCCCCGCTTTCGAAGAGGCCCTGCGCGCCGGGGTCGACGTGCTGGAGTTCGACCTGGGCGTGACGAAGGACAACATCGTCGTCGTATCGCACGACCCTTACGTAAGCCCGGTCATCTGCCTGGGGCCCGGCGGGAAGAAACTGGCCTCCCCCGTGGCGATACGCTCGCTGACGCTAAAGGAGCTCAAAGAATACGACTGCGGCTCGCTGAAGAACCCGCGCTTCCCCGAACAGACCCCGGTGCCCGGGACCCGCGTCCCTACGCTCGACGAAGTTCTTTCCTACGTAAAAGCCTCCAATCACCCGGCCGCCGCCCGGGTGCGCTTCAATATAGAGACCAAGCTCTCGCCCGGCGAGCCGGAACTGGCCCCCGCCCCCGCCGAGTTCGCAAGGTTGGTCTCCTCCGTCCTTAAAAAGCACGGGGTCGAAAGAAGGACGGTCGTGCAGTCCTTCGACTACCGCACGCTGCTCGAGATGAAGAAAATAGCCCCGGCCGTGAAGACCGCGCAGCTCACCGCCGACAATTTGCTGGACCCCGACTCGGTGGTGCGCGGCTCGCGGGCGGACATCTGGAGCCCCTACTTCAAGTGGATAAACGGCGATATCGTCAAAAAAGCGCAGAAGTCGGGCATACAGGTGGTGCCGTGGACGCTCAACTCCGAGGAGGAGTGGGACCGCGCCGTCTCCTACGGAGTGGACGGGATCATCACCGACTACCCGGCGAAACTGATAGACCACCTGAAAAAGAAGAAGCTGCGCTGACCTCAGCGCAGCTTCCCGCAAGTCCCCTTCCGGGGGGCGCTTACACGCCCTTGAACGAATCCGCGAGCCGCCTGAACACCGGCAGGTACTTCCCGTAATCGGCCTTGGGGGCCGAGAAATGCAGCACGTGGAAGCCGCCTTTTTTGGCGGCCGGGACTACGTATATCGTCTCACGCAATACGACGCTCTCCTCGGACTTCCCCTCCGGGTGCAGGAAGCGCTTGCGCTCCCTGGCCAGCGAGAAAGCCTTCGACTTCGACTTGCCGACTTCCGCTTTCTTAACCGGGCCGTAGGTCTCCGTGGGGCTCTTGGTCTCGCCCAGCGAGTTCTTTGAATTGCGGGCGAGGAAATCGTCGTGGCCCTTGAAGTCCGAGTTGCCGGGCGCGTAGTAAGTGACGAAGATAAGCGCCGGCGCCTTCCCGGAGTTGGGCGCGGCCAACTCTATACCGTAGATGCCGTCCTCTTCCTCGTAGGAGGTGTCGCGGGTGAACTTCCAGGCGGCCGGGATGACACAGGAGAAATAATCGTTGTCCATGGTATAAAGCTTGGACTCCGGGGGCTTGACGGCGTCCTTGGCCGTCAGTACCGCGGGGAGGCATAAAAGGAGCGCGGCGGCCAGGCGGATCATGACTTATCCCCCGGCACCGGGACCACGGCGCCCTTCTTGCCCGAAGCGCCTGAAGACGTCTTCGTGGAGCGGCCCCACTGAGTCTCGGCCCGGTAATGCGCCGTGTAAACTCCGAGGTCGGCCAGGTCGGAGCGGATCTCCACCAGTGCGTCGGTACGGATATCGCGGACCGAACCGGCCAGTTCGTCGGCCTGCATCTGCAGCGCGTCGGCCAGCGGCAGGCCCAGCGCGTCCAGTTCGGCCCGTTCCTCCGCGGACAGACCGCCGCGGCGGGTCAGTTCGGTGTTGACGGCGGAGAGGACCTGCGAGGAGGCCGCCACCAGCGAGGGGGTGGAGGCGTAGTACATCTGCCTCATTACGCTGGCGAACTTTCGCGAGCCGTTCTCGCTGAAGGTGGTGGAGATGTCCAGCCGCTTCTGCGCGTAGGCGGAAGAGCCGCGCAGATCGGTGAAGAGGGTCTTGAAAGCCGCGTCCCCACCCAGCTTCTCGAGAGTGTAGGTAGCCTCCAGGGTGGAGGCCTCGATTTCGGCCTCCTGCGTATTGGGCAGGTAGAGCCCCTGCTGCGACGCCCAGTGGGCCTGCATCTGGTGGGAGGATTCCCGGACGATGACCGGGGAGAGGTAGCGGGTCAGCTCGGCCAGCTGGGCGGGCTCGCGCATCAGCGACTCGGCGCTGTAGCCGCGCAGCCGCAGGAACTGCTGTACCGTTTCGGAATCCATCACGATGGTGCCGGTGGCGGCGTCGTAGCGGGCGTCGCAGCCGCCGCAGGGGGCGACGGTGACGTTAAGCCGGGCCTTCTTGGCGTAGAACTCGGCGACCCGGTCGCCGGCGGCAGTGCCCTTGACCTCGCGCAGGACGGAGGTCTCGAGCATGTCGCCCAGCAGCGCGCGCTGTTCGCTGGTGAGGACCTCGGAGGGAAGGGAGGCGCGGGCCGAATTTATCGTGGCCTGTATATCGGCCGGCACCGCCGCGCCGCCGTCGAAGAAATTGCCCAGCAGGTAAGCCTGCTCCTGCAGGCTCTTGCCGTCCAGCGCGGAGAGCTGCTCGGGGGTAAGCGCCCCGGAATCTCGCGCGGCGTCCACCGCGTTCTGCAGCTCCTGCACGTCGCGGCGGCCTGCGACCACCGTGTCGCTGAAGCCCTCGAAGCCCGGCGCGCGGGAGATCCTGGCTATGACGGAGTTGCGCTCGCGCAGGGTCCAGGTCCTCCAGGCGTCGCGGTTGAGGCCCACACCCCTGGCCTGTCCCCAGTTCATGTTCATGGCAACGGCGCTGGTGCCGAAGACCACTTCCCACTTGCGGATGGCCTTCTCCACCGTGGACTCGAGCGCCGGAGTGAGGTCGCTCTTGTAATTCTTAAGCCAGGCCAGCACCTTCTCGGGCTCGGGGCCCACGCCGACCTCGGAGAGGGGCTTGTTGATGTCGACGCGCAGCTCGAGGGATTCGCTGAGCCTGTTGGCGTCGGCCTCGTTCCAGCGCTGGCGGAACAGGTCGTCGAGGTCCTTTACGGCCTCGGCGCGCGAGATGAGCACGGCGGCGCGCTCTATGTCCACCGCGCGGATCTTGTCCAGCAGGGCCCCCTCGCGCAGGAAGCGGCGCGACTCGACGGGGTTGGCGCTGGCGATGGCGGCCTCGTAGGCGTTCATCCGCTCGGCCTGCGCCTCGGTCAGCTGCGCCGAGGCGCATACGGCCAGGGCCGGCGCCAACAGGGCGGCGGTCAGGGCGGTCCGGACGGTCTTGAGCGCGTTCATAACATTTACCTTACTTAAGCCTCTCGGCCATCAGGGCCCGGAGGAAATCGTCCCACCTGGAGTCCGCGGCGAAAGCCAGCGACTCGTAGGTGGCGGAATCGTAGATCCGGAAAGGGATATAGACGGCCAGGCCGTGCGTCCTGCCGGTGTAGGGCCAGGCGGCGCCCTCGATCCGGTGGGTCCCCGTGCCGGCCTCGGCGGCGATCAGCAGGTCGCCGCTGATATACGCCTTTAAAGCCGCGCCCGCGGCCACGGCCGGCGAGTCGGCGGGCAGCGAATCGGAGACGACGTCGATATAGTCCACGAGGTCCTTTGAGTCGGGCATCCGGAAGTAGAAGGTGCCGTTG
>DNQL01000079.1 GCA_003500765.1 Elusimicrobiota bacterium
CCTCTGTTTTGACTTGAAGGAACGGAGGAACTCGAATGACCCATCTTATACTGACCGCGCTGATGGCCGCCTGCGCCGCTGTCCCGGCCCAGGCGGAGGGGCCGGTAGCGGCGCTCTACTCGGTGAAGGGCCGCGCCCAGCTCAGGCAGCCCGGCGGAGACTGGGCGCCGGCGCCCAAAGCCGCCCAGCTTGTCTCCGGCAGCGCCATCAGGACCTCCCGCAAATCCTCGGCGGAAGTGCTTTACGCGGATGGCACCATGGTGAGGCTGGACGAGGATTCCGAACTGGAACTTGAGGACCTGCGGCTTTCCGCCGAAGAAAGGTCTTTTTCGGTCAAGGCGCTGGCCGGCAAATTCCTCTTCATGGCCGCCAGGGCAAAGCACCGCTTTTCGCGTTTCGCGGTACGCACCCCTACGGCGGTATGCGCAGTAAGAGGCACCGACTTCGCCGTCCTGGCCGCAGCTGACTCCTCCGAAGTCGGGCTGTTCGAAGGGTCCCTTGAAGTCGCGGCCGAAGGCGAGCCCGGGATCCTGGCCCCGGGCCAGCAGGCCACGGCTTCCGCCGGGGCGGTGGAGATATCCCCCCGCTTCAGCAAGGTGATGGAAGCGGAACGCCGCCGCTACGAAAAGATGAGTTCCTATCTCCGGAAGACCAGGGAGAAACTGGAGAAGCGGGAGGATTTCCTGCGCGAACACATAGAGGCCCGGGAGGGAAAGCTGCGGGATTTTGACAAGCGCCGGAAGGAAAAATTAGACCGCGGCTCCGGGGACTGACCCGCCGCCCGGACATAAAAAAAGCCCCGCCGCGGCGGGGCTTTTTTATTTTTCCTTCCGGGAGTCAGGGAAGGTCGCCCTCTATGTCATAGGCTCCCGAGCGGACTATTTTCAGCGGGAACTTCGGGCTCTTCTGCAGCAGTACCGAGAGCTCCTGGGCCCCGCCCTTGCGCATGCCCACGTCGATATGCGCGGACCCGCCGGAATAGTTCCTGAGCCAGCTGCCGCGTATCGCGGGGATGTTCTTGAGGCTCTTCATGTAGTCGCTCAGGTGGTTCATGTCCCTGACGCCGGAGAGCGAGAGACGCACCACGGACTTTTCCTTGAGGGCCTTGAGCAGGCGGTCCTTGAGGTCCGGCCCCGCCTTTTTGACGGCGTTTATCACCGCGGCGCGGGCCGCGGCGGCGTCGTTAAGGTCTATACCTCCCGCGGCGTCCTGCACGGCCGCCAGCGCCCCGCCGCCGGCCTTGTCCGCTGACAGGGACAGCGTCGCGCGGTAGGAGACGAAACCGCCGAGCCCTTCGCGTGTGTTGAAGGCGGAATCGGCTGAGCCTTTGATCGTTATATCGCAGTTCTCCCCTTCGCCGGTCAGGAAGCCCGCCCCGGCGAAGACGGACTTGAGCTCCGTTTCGGCCGCTGAAACCCCGGCTTTCGCCCCGTCGACGGTCTCGGCCACCGCGAAGCAGATCACCGGGTTGCCCAGCTTGACCGGCTCCGGCTCCAGGTCGCGCAGCTTGAGCGTCAGGTCCTCCTTGCGGACATGCGCCAGCACGCGGACCTTGTAAAAGTCGCCGTCGCGCCATTCCTTGAGCGTTTCGTATTTCTCTATATAGCCTTCGGTCTGTGAGGTGATGGTCTCGTCTATGAGGACGGCCTGGGAGACCATCGACTCCTGCGAAACATAAACCCCCACGACCAGCGCCAGCGCGTTGCGCAGGGCGTCGCCAAGGGCGGCCTTGCGGGCGGCGTCGGCCCCGTCAACTACCGGGGCCGAGCCTTCCGCCTCCACCTTCTCCACTTCGTAGGCGGGGTTCAGGGAGGACTTGCGCGCGCCGCCGCAGCCGCAGATGAGCAGCGCGGCCGGCAGCGCCAGCAGGCGAACAAGCTTGGCGTTCATGCGGAGCTTACTCCGCTATCTTTACGCCGGCTTCCTTGAGCGACTTCTTGGAGAGGCGCAGCACCACCACGCAGCCGTCGTCCGAGGTCCACTCGGTGCGGACCACCTGGGCGCCCTTGATGACCTGGTCTATCTTGGTGGCCAGGACGGAGTCGGTCTCTATCGCCTTCTCGACGGTGATGCCGCCTTCCAGCTGCACGCCCTTTATGAAGGAGAGCATGTTGTACTGGGCGTTGATTATGGATGCGTTGCGGGAGGTGGCCATGCGCTGGGTCTTGTTCTCCAGCGTCTGGTCGGCCGCGCCTATGCCGCGGGCGAAGACGTAATTCTTGGTTATGCCCTCCTCGACCCATTCCCTCTCGATCTCGCCGGTCTTGGCGACCGTGCCCTTGTCGGGGGATGAGGAGCAGGCGGCGACGAAAAGCGCCGCGACGGACAGCATAAGGACTTTTTTCATATTAAGTGACCCTCCTGGAATACCGCAAAAGGGCGAACCCCGCCCATTTCTAAATTCTATAAACAAGGGGGCGGGGTGTCAATGTAACGACGGATACCGGGAGCGGGGTCAGTAGAGCCAGTAGAAGTCCGGGCCCTTGTTCTGCTGCGGCGCCTGCTGCTTGACCGGCGCGGACTGGCGGGCCGGCCTTTCCTTTCCGGCGGGCTTGGGGGCGGGGCGGTCCTCGGGATCTTTGTAGACCACCTTTTTCTTGTACTCCCTGGGGGACCAGCCGGTGAACTTGTAGGTCAGGCCGATCTGGGAGGTGTTATAGACTTCCCCCCCCGCGCCCATACCGAAGTCCACGGAGAGGGTCTCATGCCTTATGCCGAGGCCGAAAGTGAGGCCGGGATTTTCATCCATCGCCTTATAGCCCAGGCGGAGGTCGAATATCTTCTGGAAATGGTATTCCAGGCCGAACCTGGCGGTCTTCAGGTCTTCGTTCACGGAGGAATCAAGCTGCGCGCCGATCAGCACGGACTGGTCCATCACCGTAGGCTTCTGCCAGGAGAGGCCGATGCGGACGATGGACGGCAGCGGGCTGGACTCCTGGTGGTACTTTATGCCGGAGCCGAAGTTGGCCAGCGAGACCGCGCCGGACAGGCCCAGGTTGGGTTCCATTATCAGCCAGCCCGCGTCCAGGGCGAAGGCGGTGGCGGAATAAGTGTCCAGCAGTTCCGAGCGGATGATCTTGGCGGTCATGCCCAAGTACTGGTCCAGGCGAAGCTCCCTTCCCTCTATCCTGGTCGTGTCCGAATAGACCTTCTCGCCGTAGCCGAAGGAGAGGACCATGTCGGTCTGCGCGTCGTAGGAACGGGAGGAGACGCTGCCGTCGGGATTTATGTGCCTGTAGGTGAAGTCTCCCGCCTGGCTGAAGAGCAGTGAGGCGGAAACCGCCGGCTTGTCGAGGCCGGCAAGGCCGATGAAGGGCATCGGCACGCCGAAGGCCAGGTACTGCAGCCGCGAGCCTTCGAAGCCGGAGAAATACATGGCCGCCGCTTCGGGGAAATAGAGCTGCCCCAGGCCCGCGGGATTATAATTCATGGCGTGTATGTCGTCGGCCACCGGGGCGAAGACGCCGGCCATGCCCAGCGCCCTGGGGCTGGTGTCGAGCTTGAGCATCTGCATGGCCGCCGAACCGGGACCGCCGGCCGAGGCGCCCCCCGCCGACAGGACGAACAGGG
>DNQL01000240.1 GCA_003500765.1 Elusimicrobiota bacterium
CCGGCGAGGCCGCGCCCGCGGCGGAACCGGCCGTCGAATTCACGGGGCCCTGGGAAATAGGCGAGGTCGCGGTCCGCGGCACCGTCAACGTCAAGCCCAAGGTCATAACCAGGACCGCCAAAGCCCGGAAAGGCCGCCTTTACTACCGGGATTTCGTCACCCGCGACGTGGAAGCGATACTCGGGCTGGGCAGCGTGGACAAGGTCTCGGTCGACATAGAAGAGATCCCCGGGAAGCCCTCCTCCGAAAAACTGCGCCCCTTCGTGCCGGCGCCCCTGCAGGCGCGCGTGACCTACGTGGTCACGGAGAAGCCGATGATAAAGAAAGTCCTGGTCGAGGGGGCGAAGCAGCTCTCCAAGTCCTCCGTCAAGGACGAGATGTCCCTGCGCGAAAGGGATTTCTTCGACGAGCTGAAGGTCCGCGAGGACCTGATAAAGATCGCCGACAAGTACCGCGACAAGGGCTTTCTGGACGTTTCCGCGGACTACGAGGTAGTCCACGACACCGCCGCCCTCACCTGCGTGCTGACCGTGAAAGTCGAAGAAGGCAGCAAGGTGCGCGTATCCTCCGTGAACCTGGAAGGAGTGGAGGGCTTCAAGACGAAAAAACTGGTCAAGCGCTTCAAGAACCGCCCGAAAAAGATCTACCAGCCGGCCGAGCTCGCCAACGACCTCCGGGCGCTCGAGGACCATTACCGCAACCGCGGTTACAGCGATTTCGGGATAATCGAGTCTTCCGCCGTCTTCAACGCGGACCGCAGCAGCGTGGCCATCAGCGTCTCAGTCCGGGAAGGGGCCAAGACTAAATTCGGAGAGACCACCTTCAGCGGCAACTCCGTCTACGCCTCCTCCGAACTGGCGGGAGCGCTGGCCTACCGCCGCGGCAAGCTCTACAACAACGACCGGTTCGAGGACACCGTCCGCGCCATACAGGAAAAATACGCCGACAAGGGCTACCTGCGGGCCCAGGTCCGGCCCCTCAAGGTCCCCAACGGGGCCACGGGCGAACTGGACATCGAATTCGCCGTCGCGGAGAACTCCCCCATCTTCGTCGGCCACATCGACGTGGAAGGCAACAAGGCCACCAAGACGCACGTGCTGCGGCGCGAGGTGGCCCAGAAGGAGGGAGAGGTCTTCAGCGCGGCCAAGGTGCGGCGCAGCCAGGAGAAGATCTTCAACCTCGGCTTCATAGACGACGTCAACCCAGTCATCAACCCGACCGCCGATCCCGACACGGTCGACCTGGTCTTCGACGTGGCCGAGGGCAAGCCCGGCATGCTGACCGCCGGCGCCGGCATCTCCTCGCGGGAGGGCGTCGTGGGAACGCTGTCGGTGTCCCACATGAACATGTTCGGCCTGGCCCACAGGATGTCCCTGGCCTGGAACTTCGGCAAGCGCGTGCAGGACTACAACCTGAGCTGGACCATGCCCTGGATCGGGGACAGCCCCACCTCGCTGGGCCTGAACCTCTTCAACACCCGCCGCTACCGCCCCTACCAGACCTCCCTGTCGGCCTACACCGAGCGCCGCACCGGCGGCAAGGTGACGCTCGCCCCCAGGTTCGACGACGACAAGTACACGCTGACGACCTCCTACACCTACGAGCGCGTCCAGATCATGGACGTGGACGAGATCTACCGCGGCGAGCTGCAGTCGGGCACCAGCGTCACCTCCTCCGTCTTCGTGGAGTTCGCGCGCGATACGCGCGACAGCGTATGGGACCCAACGCGCGGCGGGCGCGGGGCCATAGGCCTGGAATTCACGGGCGGCCCGCTGCTGGGCGACGTGGACTTTTACAAGCCCAGCGTCTCCTACAGCCACAACTTCAAGCTCTTCAGCATCGACGATTACCCGTTCGTCCTGTCGATAGCCAACCGGGCCGGCTATATAGCAAGGTTCGGCGATACCGAGCGGGTCCCGTTCTACGAGAAGTACTTCCTCGGCGGCTCCGAAACGATACGCGGCTACAACTCCAACGGGCAGGTCGGGCCTCTCGAGGGCGGCCGCCTCTACGACGTGCTGAACCTGGAATTCAAGTTCCCGCTGGCCAGGGAGCGCCGCCGCACGATAGTGCAGTGGGCGTTCTTCTTCGACGTCGGCAACTCCTGGGACCGCTTCGACGACGTCAGCCTGCGCACCGGCGACGGCGAGAAGCAGCTCAAGATGGGCGCGGGCTTCGGCATACGCTTCACGACCCCGGCTTTCCCCATCAGGCTGGACTGGGGCTACGGCTTCAACCACAAGGACGGCGAGCAGCGCTCCGATATCTACTTCACGCTGGGCAACCTGTTCTGAGCGCGCGGCGCGAAAAACCCGTAAGATACGGTAGGACAAGATGAAAAAAATACTCATTATAACCCTGCTGCTGCTGCCGCTTAACGCCGCCGCGCTGGAGCTCTCCCTGGAGGAGAACCGCGGCGAATCCGGCACTATAGGCTACGTCGACATGGACCGGGTGTTCCGAGAGTACTCCGGGACCACCGGCGCGCGCGAAGAATTCCTCTCGGAGGTGAAGAGGAAGGAAGGCGAACTGGACGCCTCCAAGAAGAGGATCTTCGCTCTCAAGGCCGGGATCTCCAGGCTGCGCCAGGAACGGGAGTTCGCCGCGGCCCTTCCTCTTTTCTTCGGAGAGGATGCCCCCCAGGCCGTTTCTTCCGCCGCCCCCGCCGGAGTCGGGGTCTCGACGGAGACCGCCGCCGCGTCGCTCCCGGGCATGTCCCCGCAAAGCGGGGACCAGTCCCCGGCGAAAGTCGATGCCTCCACTCCGGCCGCCCCCCAGAAACAGCCCCTTATACACATGCCCGGCGTAGGGGCCATGTCTCTGGAAAAGTTCAGAATGTCCGTCTCCACCTCGGTGGCCGACATAGAGGCCGCCATCTCCGCGAAAGAGAAGGAACTGGAGACCCTTCAGGGCGCGCTGAGGGAAGACCAGCGCAAAGCCGAGAAGGAACTGCTGTCCCACGAGTCGAAGAAGACCGAGGCCATACTCGGCCGCATATATTTCCTGCTGCGGGAACTGGCCGTCAGCGAGGGTGTCAGCGTGGTCATAGACAAGCGCTCGATACTCTTCGGCCACGCGGCGGTGGACCTGACCGGCAAACTGATAGAAAAGCTCGAACAGGGCGGGGACGGTGGCGGGAAATGAATTTTTCACCGGAAGAGATAGCCAGGATAACCGGCGGCCGCCTCGAAGCCGCCGCCGCAGCGCGCGCCGTCACGGGAATAAATCCCGCCGACAGGGCCGGGGCCGGCGATCTCTGTTTCATAGATTCGCCCGACAAGCTGGCCCTGCTGGAGTCCTGCCGCGCGGCCGCCGTGCTGCTGCCCGCGGAGGCCGAGGGCAAGGCTAAGCCCGCGGCGGGGCAGTCCCTGGTCTACGTCAAAAACCCGCGCTACGCCTTCGCGCTGATGCTACGCGAAGCCGAAAAGGAGCTGTCCGGCCCGCGCCGCTCAGGCCGCCATCCTTCGGCGGTCGTATCCGGCTCCTCCGAAATCTCTCCCGAAGCCTGGATAGGCCCCGGCTGCGTGGTGGAGGACGGAGCCTCCATAGGCGAAGGCGCCGTGATTGAAGCCGGCTGCTACGTCGGCCGCGGGGCCTC
>DNQL01000178.1 GCA_003500765.1 Elusimicrobiota bacterium
GGACGCCTCGTTCGAGGCCGCCTTCGCGGAACTGGCCTCGCTGCCCCAGGCCGAGGCGACCGAACGCTTCCAGAGGCTGGCGGCCTCCTCGGGCGGCGCGGTGCCGGACCAGAGCTACGCCAACCGCTACGAACTCCTCTCCTGCGCCGTCTCCGAGATCAAGACCCGCAGGGCCGCGGGACTTTTCTCGGTGATAAGCGAGTACGCCGACATCTTCCGGGGCGACAGGCGGGTGCGCGTCTCCGATTTTCCGACCATCAAGAACGAGCTGGAATTCTACGCCGCCGAGACGGCCGAAGTGCTGCTGGGAGATTTCGCCCGTACCGGCTCCGAAGAGTCACTGGACAAGGCGCTGGACCTTTCCGAGCGGCTCGCCGGGCTGGGCCTCTCACTGGAGGCTGTAAAGGACGTGGAAGAGGAACTGGAGCGGGCCGCCCTGGCGGCCGCCGAAGAACTGGGCCGGGAGCCGTCGCCGGAACTGCTGCACCGACTCAGCAAGCTGGGAAGGGTGGCCGCCAACCTCGGCCTGTCGGACACCACCTTCCACCTGCAGAACGCCTGCGCGCCCCTCTGCGGCAAGGACGGCGTCCCGCACCCGGAGAACTTCCTCCCCCTCTGCGGCGTCCTCGGCATCCACCCCTCCCCCAAAGTCACCGCCAAAACATAAATCGGGGGACACAATACCTATTTCCCATGCCCCCCCCACCCATGGATTTATCCTTATTCCATATACATTTTATCGAGGCTTATTGGGGACACAATACCTATTTCGGCTCAAATAAGCCGAAATAGGTATTGTGTCCCCGATTTGTTTAGAGAAATGCCGCACCCGCTAAGGGGCGGGAAATAGGTATTATGTCCCCGAATTACGGGCGCGCTGTTCGGCCTCGGAAGAGAAGGCCCGGTAGTCCACCTCGGGGAAGATATTATCCCTCCACTCGATGTCCTTCAGGTAGCCCTCTTCGATGCGGTTGCCCATTATCTGCTCGTAGAGGCCGTTGAAGCGGTGGGTGTGGTCGATGAACCGCTTGGTCGAATAGGTCTTGGCCGTGCCCACCGTCATCAGGAAGGCCCAGTCCGACGACATCCCCAGCACCAGTTCGCGGGCGCACTGGTTCAGCGCGCGCTTGAGCAGGCCGTCGGCGTTCGGGAAGCGGTTGGCCATGTCCACCATGCGCGAGACCGCCTTGTGCAGGTGGCGGTACATCCAGTCGTTGGACTCGTTGAGCCAGACCTCGTTGTAACCCTTGTCCCCCCACGACGACATCGACGGCTGCACCACCTGGTTGTCGGGGTGGCGGCCCAGATATTCGCTGGGAGTGATGGACTTGACCGTATTCTGGTCGTGGTGCATCTTCTTGAAAAGGAACTCGATGAAATCCGGGCCCTCATACCACCAGTGGCCGAACAGCTCGGCGTCGTACATCGACACCAGTATCGGCTTGCGGCCCAGGAAGCCGTAGAGATGCTCCACCTGCCGCTCGCGGTTGAACATGAAGTTCCCGGCGTGGCTGGCGGCCACGTCGCGGGCCTCGTGCGGGTTATAGGGCGCTTTCTCATTGAGGCCCACCTTCCCGGTGATCTGGCAGTACTTCATGCCGATATTGCGGCGCACGCCGTCGTTGTGCAGGTAGGGTTTGACGTAATCGTATTCCAGGTCGTAGCCGAGGTCGCGGTAGAACTCGCGGTACCGGTGGTCGCCGGGATAGCCCATCTCGGCGCTCCAGACCTGGTGGGCGCTCTCCATGTCGCGGCCGAAGGCGGCCACGCCCGACGGGCAGTACACCGGCGCGTAGACGCCGTAGCGCGGGCGCGGGCTGCCGTAGATGATGCCGTGCGTCTCCAGGAAGAAATAGCGGATGCCGTGGGCCTTGAGGTAGACCTCGTCGCCGGGATTATAGGCGCACTCGGCCAGCCAGATGCCGCGCGGGCCGCGGCCGAAGCGGCGGGTATAGTCCTGCGCCGCTATCTGTATCTGCGCGTTGACCGCCTCCTTGCGCACCTCGAGCGGCAGAAAGCCGTGCGTGGCGCAGCAGGTGATTATCTCGAGCTTGCCCATATCCTGGAACTTCTTGAAGCCATCCAGGATATTGCAGTGATAATAGCCCTCGTAAAGTTCGATGATGCGCCTGAACTTGCGCTCGTACATCTCGGCCACGGGGGAGAAAGCGGTATTGCGGGTGCGGTGGACCTCTTTCCGGGAGAGTTCCAGCCGTTTATGGACGTAGTTCAGAAAGCGCTTCTTGAGCAGTTCGTCGGACATCATGCCGCAGAGCGGCGGCGTCAGCGACATGGTGACCCGGAAGTCGGTCCCCTCCTGCGTCAGCCGCTCGTAAACGTCGAGCATCGGCAGGTAGGTCTCGCACATCGCCTCGAAGAACCAGTCTTCCTCCAGGAAGTCCTCGTATTCGGGGTGCCTTATGAACGGGAGGTGCGCGTGGAGTACGAGCGCGAGGTAGCCTTTTTCGTTATTTTCCATCTTTTAGCGTGGAGCGGGTCACCTTGATCTCGATGCTGCGGGTGTCGGTGCCGTCGGCCGAAGCAGCGGCGACGGGCAGGTCCATATTGCCGTCGGGCAGCGCGAAGCGCATGGAGAAGGTCCCGTCGGGGTTGAGGTGAATTTTGCGGCCGGCCAGGGTCACCTTGGCGTCCGGTTCGGTGGCACCGTAGAGTATCAGTTCGCAGTCGGCGACCAGCCAGAACTTCTTCTCTACCGGCTTGGCCGGCTGCTGCGAGGAGAGGGAGGATACGCCCCAGGAAGCCGCGCGCGAGAATACCGAGCGCAGCATCTCCCAGCGCTGGGCCAGCGACTTGGCGACCTCGCCCGAGCCCTTGCCGATGTATTCCACGCCGGAGAGCTGCAGCAGCTTCTCGAAATCGCCGCTGACGGCCATCCATTTCTCGTCGGTGACGTCGGAGACGCGCCCGGCGGGCAGTTTGACGGCGTTGGTCTTGACCAGGCCCACGAACCTGCCGTCGGGCAGGACCAGCCCCAGTTCGCAGCAGTAGGGGCGGCCGCTCTCCTGTACGTTGACGTACCAGCTGCGGGCCTCCAGCCTGACCGGGATGTCGAAATACCTGTGATGCGCGCCGCCGTTGGTCCCTTCCGCTTCGGACATGTCGTAAACACGCACGACCTGCAGGGAGGTGTCGAATATATTGTCGCCGTGCGCCTTGCGGGCCTCGCTCCTGGTGTGTTCGGTTATCTCCCAGTAGAGGTACATCCAGTTGGGATCGCGCGGGAGCAGGACGGCCTCGGTCTCGCCGTAACCTTCCGGAAGGGCCTTGTGGGCCGAATCGGGCTGCGTAGAGCCCGGCTTGATATTACCTGACGAAGTCATTTTCGCTCCTAAATACCTTTCGTTGACAGGGTTTGTCTGTCAAGGCGGCGCATGCCATGAAGGAGGACTACCCCTGACCCTATATCCAAGTATATCAAAAAAACCCCGGCCCCCTCAATGCGGTGGGATTTTTTTGATTTTTATGATTTTGCCAGGGGTCAATCGGGGAGGGTCTTGCCGCCGTTCAGGTCGAAGCTGTCCTGGGAAGGAGTATAAGCTTCGGCGAAAAGCCAGTTGAAATTGCGCTGGTAGGCGTCCACGGCGCCGGGGTCGCCCACGAAGATCATGTTCTCGAAGGAGTTGGCGCTGGCGTTGACGGTCCAGTTGAAGGAGCCGGTCTGCAGTATCTGCCCGTCCAGTATCACGTACTTAGAGTGCATGGCTCCCTTCTCGTTGCGGCCGCCGCGGAACTTTATGTTCACGCCGTTGTCGAGCAGGTATTTCGCCAGGCCGGCCTCGGCTCCGCGCTGCTCGTCGATCATGAAGCGGACCCTCACGCCGCGACCCCTGGCGCGGATGACCGCGTCGGCCAGCGGCTTGGAGGAGAAAGTATAGGTCACCGCGTCCAGAGAGGTCCGGCAGGCGTCGATAAGCCGCGCCAGTTCCTCCTGCGCCCCGCCGCCCGGGGAGAAGACATAGGCCGGGACGGGCTGGCCGTTGAGGCTCATTACCGGCGACGGGTCCGCCGGAGGCGCGCCGTAACCGCCGGTCGGGACCTCGGGCGAGGGCCCGGAGGACAGCGGGCGCGCGTGGGTCCACATCCAGTCGAAGTAGCGCTTATAGCCGTCTACATAGATGGGGTGGCGCGCGATTATGGTGTTCTCGTGGCTGGAGAAGGTGGCGCCGAAGGTCCAGTTGTACGAGCCGACCGTGGCAAGCTCCCCGTCGTGTATGGTGATCTTGTTGTGCATGACGCCGTAGGAACGGGTGCCGCGCAGGGTGCGTATCTCGACGCCGTCCTGTATCATGCGCTTTATCTGCGTGTCCATCCTGGGATAGACGTGGGCCTCGTCGATTATCAGGCGGGTTTTGACCCCCCGGGCCCGCGCGCTCATGATGGCGTCCGGGATGTCCTTCATGGTGACGCTGAAGATGGCTCCGTCGAAACTGCGCGCGCTGGCGTTGACGGCTTTGACGACCAGGTCGTTGAGATAGCCGAAGGAATACTCGGGAACGGCGGTAAAATCGCCTTTGAGGCCGCGGGCCGGCAGGGGCGTGAGCAGCGGCTCGCCGGCTTCCGGCGGCTCGGGCAGGACGGGC
>DNQL01000282.1 GCA_003500765.1 Elusimicrobiota bacterium
CTCCGCCAACGGAAGCGGCCGCGGCCTGGTCAAGGCCCTTGACCGCGCTGCCCATGCTGAAGTTGTCGGCCGCTGCCCCGGCCTGCGAGCGGAGTTTTTCGAAGGCGCCGCGCGAGGCGCTGTTGGGGGTCATAGCTACGCCCTTATAGCCGGCCGCGGCTATGGGGCCGACCATGGAGCGGGAAGCGGACTTGCCGGACGCTTTCCTGGCGTCGGCGCTTATCTGGCCGCCCGAGAGGGCTCCGGACGTGCGGGAACTCTCCCCGCCGCCGAAGAAGGAACTCATGCCGCGCAGGCCGGACGCCATCTTGGGAATGACGCTGGGGGCGCCGCCGGACTTGACGGCCGCGGAGAAAGCTTCCCGGCCCGCGTCCCTAACGGTGTCCCTCAGGCTGCTGCTGGGCGGGGCCGAAGGCATCGGCGGGGGCGCCGGCTTGGCGGCTCCCAGTATCAGGGAGAGCGGGTCGCGGGCGCTGAGCGGCACTATGACTTCGCCGCTGCCGTCCGGCGAACCCTGGCTGAGGCCGTGTATGCCGGGCTCGTATATCGAGGAAGGGCCCTCGGGACCGCGCGAGCCGAAGCCCGCCGTAAGCGTATTGTCCATCGGGGGACGGGACATCATGTATTCGGCTACGGGCGCCATGACCAGCGCGCTGATGCCCAGGGCTACCAGGCCGAGGTCGCGGCGGGAAAGGCCCTTTATCCTCTCCATGATGCTGCCGGCAGTCTTTGAAAAAGCCGGGGCCTTTCCGAAAGTGCTGGATTTGCGGAACGAGGGGCCCTGACGGCCGAGCACGGGTGGTACCGTGTTGCGTTCCTCTTTATCATTATGGAAGCTCATATATCCTCCAACAGGGAGCCTTTCGCCGAATATGAAAAACACTTCGCAGGGTATGCATGACCTTTTGGATCAGCCGCCACTGCTCGCCATACTTTACCTAATAAAGAACCTTTCTCCAAGTGTCATCCGTCCCATACGCGCCTGGGCCTTATGGCCCTGGCAGAATCGAAAACCCGACCGCCTGCCTGACTAGGGGGCCGCTTCAGGAGCGCATCCCGCCGCAGTGAGCGGACGGGTCCGCAGCGCTCTCTCCGCAAACCCCCGGCAAGGGCCGGGCTGAGACCAGGTTTTTTACCGCGTCAATCATTATTTATGGCGTTGGACCCGTCCTCAGGTCCGGCCTGGGACACGACATAGCCGGCGAACCCGGCCGCCAGTCCGGCCAATGGGCCTCCGATGAAACATGCCGCCACGGCGCCCAGGATAGACAGCATCATGCCGAATTCACCGCCGACTATCTGTCCGATCAGCATGAGCGCCCCGGCCGCTATAAGGGCGGCGCCCAGCAGCGCGCCTACGCCGGTTATCATCAGCACGGCGCCTATGATCATAAGAAGTATGGAGAGTATGATGCCCAGCCAGCACTTCAGCTTGCTGCACTTGGAGATCTTCATGCTGTTATAATCGTTGCAGTTGACGGGGTCGTGCACGTTCTGGCAGGCCGCGGCGATAACGGCCTGGCGCGAATTATTGTCCACGCAGAGGGCCTTTATCTGCTCGACCTTGCCGTTCCACCTGTCAACCGCGCCGTGTTTGCAGCACTTGGGCGGACTGCCCAGCGTCTTGGAGATCTCGTCTATCTGCTTGGTGTTCTGGGAGATGACGGGGCTCTGCTGGCCCGCTACCCTGGAACACTCCACGGCCATATCGTTGAGCTCTTCCGCCCCCTGCATCAGGTCGGAAGTCCAGGAATTATCGGGGACCGCCGGGGGAGTTATATCCGTCTGTATCTCTCCAGCGCTAACGGCGTTGCCGTCATAGGTGGATCCCACGTAGGATGCCTGGTACTCGGAAGAGGCGGTGGAGTTCTTGTACGCCGCGCCCGTCATGGTGAAGGTCTCGGCGAGGCGGAACATAGCGCCCTGCCTGTTAACGCGGGCCCCCAGGTTCTGGCCCTGGCCCCTGTAGCCGGTGTTACGCCAGGAGAAGCCGGAAACGCGGCCCATCCTCTTTCCCGTGACCGGCTTGGGGTTGCCGGCGACGGGGACTTTGTTGGCGGCCTGGTTCATGGCGTCGCCGTACATGCCGTCGGCCGCCCCGCCGATACCGCGCCCCCCTCCCAGTATGGTCCTATTCATGAAAGGGGAACCGGCTCCCAGCGCGCCGCCGTAAGAACCTGAACCGTCGCCGCGGCTCATGTAGCCGAAACCGGAGTCGCCGGGGCCGCCCGCCCCGGCCGCGTCGGCCAGATAGTCCTCGAAATTAACGGCGTCGGCCCCGCCTCCGCGGGCCTTCTCCTCGTCACTCACGGCGCCTTTAACCTCGCCGGGTTTGCCTTTTCCGGCCTTACCGGCCTCGCCGGCGCGGTAAAGGTCCGCGCCGCCGCGCAGCATGGCCAGGGAGGAAACATTAGCCCCCCCGGTCATTGTGGAGGAAACGCCGCGCAGGAAGCTGTTCCAGACCGAATCCTGACCGCTCTCGAACATGGCCCTGTCTATGGCCGCCTGGAGTATGTCGTTGGAATAGGCGGGATTCAGGGAGGCTATGACGCTGTGAAGGCCGGCGGCCCGCAGGACATAGCTGACCGGCGCGAAAGTGACCAGCCGGTAGAGCATATCCTGGGAAACGACGAAAGGCGCCGAGGCGCCGAGCACCATCACCAGAAGGACTATATATCTCGCCTTGCCCTTGAAAAGCAGCAGCAGGGAAGCGAGCAGGGACTTGCGCCTGTGCCGTTCTATGAATTTGCTGCCCATAAAGACATCCCCTTAAATGGAAACGCTCCCGGGGCCGCGCCACGCGGCGCGGCCCCGGCGGATACCCCTCAAGCGCCTCCGGCCATGGAACCGAGCAGCCCAAGTATGCCGGCTATGGCCGAGAGCCAGAGCGGGGATATTCCTATCGCATCGGCTATATCGCCCGACATGGCCGCCGCGCCCGCCAATACCGCCACTCCGCCGCCTATGATGTAAATACTGCCGAGCATGTTCTGGCCGAACTGCGATATTATCATCGCGCCCATGACTATCGCCGCCACGCCGAGCGCTATGGCTATACCGCAGAGTATCATACCTATGATCTTCATCCACGCCGTGGCCGGGGTATTGCCGGCGTTTATAAGCACGCCGCCGATAGCGGACAGTACCGCCGACAGCATGATCAGCATCATCGCGGTGGAGGCCATGCTGGCCCAGGGGCTGATGTCGAAGTTGCCGGGGTCGGTGTAGTTATACTCTCCGGGGGTGCCGTAATCGCCCGAGCCGCCGCCGCTGGTCGTATTGTCCAGCGAGGGCGAAGTCATTATGCCCGCCCCTCCGTCGCCCGTGCCGAGCCCGGCGCCGCCCGAAACGTCACCCTCTCCGGTGGTTCCTTCCCAGGCCTGGTCCTGCGTGGAGCGCATGCTGTCTATGTTGGTGGCGCCGTAGGTCTTCTGCACGTCGCGCACGGCATTGGCCTGGTTGAAAGCGCCCTTGGCCTTCTTGGAGGCGGAAGAAGCCTTCCCTCCCCTGACGGCCTGTTTGGACGCGTTCATCGCGGTCAGTTTGCCCTTATTGGGACTCTGCATAGGCGCGAACTTGCCCGCGCCCATATCCGTGAATCCGACTTTGGGTCCGAAAGCGCCCTGGCCGGTCTTGAAGCCGCCCATCATCTTGCCGGAGCCGCCCCCGGCGAGCGAGGATGAAAGTCCGGTAGCGCTGGCGCCCTGCAGCTTGGCCAGCGCGGCCTGCGGGTCGGCCATATTGGAATTGTCGCCGGAGCCCTCTTCGCCAGCGGCAGCTTCCGCGTCGGCGGCCGCGTCGGCCTCC
>DNQL01000129.1 GCA_003500765.1 Elusimicrobiota bacterium
CCGCCCTGGCGGCCTCCACGGCCGCGGCCAGGCCGGAAGCGCCCGCCCCTACAACGATAATATCGGCTTCTTTCTCCATATAAATGGAAAGCCCGGCGCTCGGCCGGGCGTTCCTGTCAGCTCTCCCGGCCTTAGACGCGCCCGGCCGAGCCGAGCACGTTGGTGTTCTTGTCGATGTACATCTTGACCAGCTCTTCGCGGGCCGGGCCCAGGTATTTGCGCGGGTCGAACTNNCTTCTCGGCGAAGACCTTGCGGATGACCGCGGTCATGACCAGGCGGCCGTCGGAGTCGATGTTTATCTTGCAGACGGCGCTCTTGGCGGCCTTGCGCAGCTGCTCGGCCGGCACGCCCACGGCGTTCTCCATCTTGCCGCCGTACTTGTTGATCATGTCGATGTAGTCCGTCAGCACCGAAGAGGCGCCGTGGAGCACTATCGGGAAGCCCGGGATGCGCCGCTCGCACTCCTCGAGTATGTCGAAGCGCAGCGGCGGGACCGACTCGCCGGGCTTAAGCTTGAACTTGTAGGCGCCGTGGCTGGTGCCGATGGAGATGGCCAGCGAGTCCACGCCGGTCTTCTTGACGAAATCCTCCACCTGCGCCGGGTCGGTGTAGTTGGAGTGTTCGTGGGAGACCTCGTCCTCGATGCCGGCCAGCACGCCCAGCTCGCCCTCGACGGTCACGTCGTACTTATGGGCGTACTCCACCACCTGGCGGGTCAGCTCGGCGTTCTTCTCGTAAGGGTGGGCTGACCCGTCTATCATCACGGAGGAGAAGCCGTTGTCGATGCAGCTCTTGCACAGCTCGAAGGTGTCGCCGTGGTCCAGGTGCAGGGCCACCGGCACGGGGCCTTCCTTCATTTCCTTTATCATTTCCATCGCCCCGCGGCCCATCCAGCGCAGCAGCGTGGCGTTGGCGTAGTCGCGCGCGCCCTTGGAGAGCTGGAGTATGACGGGGGACCGGGACTGCACGCAGGCGGTGAGTATCGCCTGCACCTGCTCCATGTTGTTGAAATTGTAGGCGGGCACGGCGTAGCCGTCCTTCATCGCGTTCTTGAACATTTCGCGGGTGTTGACGAAACCGAGCTCTTTGTACGATACGGGCATTTCTTCCTCCCTGCCGGCGCTGGGCCGGGCGTCCTTTCATTATATTGCTTGGCTCCGGAACAAGTCAACAAGCCGTCATTACCGGCCGCGAAATTTGGTAAAATATCATTGGGACGACACTATTAGGGAGGACACCGCATGCTGCCACAGGATAAACCCTATCTCACCGGAAGGACTTTTTTATTCAGCATCCATAAGGGGGAGGACCTCCTGCTGGCCGTCCAGCATTTCTGCCAGCACCACCAGCTCCGCTGCGGCACCATCAGCGCCATCGGCGCCGTGGAGCGCGCCACTTTCGGCGTCTACGACCAGAAGACCAAGAAGTACAACAAGATAAACCTGGAGCGGGAACTGGAGATACTCTCCCTCAACGGCAATGTCAGCATCTTCGACGACAAGCCGATGATCCACGTCCATATCATGTTCTCCGACAACGAGGGCAAGGCCTGGGGCGGCCACCTGATGGCCGGCACCCGCGTCTTCAGCTGCGAAGTCTCCATACAGGAGCTCAGCGGCGAGCCCAAGGTCCGCAAGACCGAAAAGGCGACCCAGCTCCCTCTCTGGGCCAACCCTATCTGCATAAAGTAGGACCGGTGCCCGGAGAGAGCGGTCCCGCGGGGTTCAAGGCCGGCTTCGTCGCGATAGCCGGCCTGCCCAACGCGGGCAAGTCCACGCTGCTCAACACTCTCTGCGGCTTCCGTCTTTCCATAGTTTCCCCCCGCCCCCAGACCACGCGCGACAGCGTGCTGGGCATACTCAACGGCAAGGGCTTCCAGGCCGTGTTCATCGACACTCCGGGAATGCTGTCCCCGCGCAATCTCTTCGAGAAAGGGATGGCGTCCGATATCTCGCGCGCCCTCAACGAGGACGCCGACCTGGCGCTGCTCATAACCGAACCGCGCCTCCCCCCACCCGAGAAGCGGGAACACCTGGAGCGCCTGGCCGGGCTGAAGATACCGCTCTACCTGCTGGTGAACAAGATAGATCAGGTGAAGGACCAGGCCCAGGTCGCGGCGGCGGTGGAATTCCATAAAAACCTGCTTCCGTCCATCTCGCAGGTCTTCCCAATATCGGCCCTCAACGGCGACGGCCTGCGCGAGCTGCGCAGGACCCTTCTGGCCGCGCTGCCGGAGCATCCCCCGTACTACCCGACGGACCAGTCCACCGACCGCTGGGAGCGCTTCTACGCCGGCGAGATAATCCGCGAGGAACTTTTCCTGCTGTTCTCCGAAGAGATACCTTACTGCTGCGCCGTGGAAGTGGACCATTTCAGGGAAGAGGCCGGGCGTCCCGACTTCATCCACGCGGTGGTGCATGTCAGCCGCCCCTCGCTGAAGCCGATACTGCTCGGCGCCGGCGGGCGCGCCATACGCAAACTGCGCGAGAATTCCCAGGCGAAACTGGAAAAGCTCCTGGGCCGCCCCGCGGACCTGGAACTGACGATAAAAGTCACGAAAGGGTGGGAGAACGATCAGTCTTTCTTAAAGGCCAGGAGGGAGAATGCGGGCGGCTGAGCGCGCCTTTGTCGCCGCCCTCGCCTACATGGCCCTCTCCGGCCTGCTGCTGCTGGTACAGGTGGTCCTGGCGGGGCTGCTGATACTTGGATTCGCGCTCGCCGCGCGGCCCTTCTGCTCCGGCAACTCCTGCCCCGGGCCGCTGGCGCTGGACTCGGCCGCTTTCGCTTTCCTTTCCGCCGCCACGGCCCTTTCCCAGTATTACCTGGCGGCGCTGTTCCAGCATTCGCACAGGAGCCGGGCGCTGACCCTCTCCACCGTGCTGGCGTCGCTTTTTATCAGTATTTTCGTTTTCGCCCCGCTGGCGGCGCGCAGCCGGTTCGAGGCGTACTGGCTGGCCTGGCTTCCGTTGGCCGCCGCTTTCCTGCTGGGAGCCCTGCCCGCCGTATTTCAGAAGGAAGCCGATAACCCCTGGAAGGACTCCGGGGCCGATATCTTCAGGTTTTAGCCCGCCAGAAACCCGCTATTCCCGTTCCGCACTCCGGGCATTTCCCGGCGCCGGAAACCTTGTTCCCCAGCACTTCATACCCGTCGCGCCCGATGAGCTTCGCCCCGCACGAGGGGCAGAGCGTGTCCTGCCTCCCCCCTTCGATATTGCCGGTGTAGACATATTTCAGCCCCGCCGCCAGGCCGGCCTCGCACGCCCGCTCCAGCGACGCCGCC
>DNQL01000213.1 GCA_003500765.1 Elusimicrobiota bacterium
CGGACGGCGTTTCCGGCCGCTCCGGCGCGGGAGATTCGGGAGCGGCGGGGACCGGGAAGCGGCCGTCCATGGCGTCTTTCAGCCTGGCTTCGAGCTCGGCCATGCGCTCGCGGGTCTTCTGCTCCTCGGATTCCTTGAGGCGCATCTTCTCCAGCAGCAGGTTCTTCTCCCAGCGGGCGGCTTCCAGCTCTTCCTGTATCCTGGAGAGGCGCACGTCGAACTTATCGAGCAGCGCCCTGTCCTCGTCCTCAGGCTTCAGGGCCGGGGAGGCGGTCTCTTCTTTGTAGGCGCCCAGCACGCTCTCGATGGCCTCGAGGGCGCTGGAATAGGAGGTGCCGTCCTGGAACTTGTAATCGTAGTACTGGCCCGCGCCGGAAGGGTAGCCGCTCTCCATGGAGTAGAAGCCCGCTATCCCCCCCCCGTCGACCACGCCGCCCACTCCCACGCTCATCGCGGCGGAGATCTCGGCGACCTGCTCGGCCGGCTTCCAGTCCTCGGCGGCCTCGCCGGTGGCGTGCTCGGGGCAGACCAGGCTGCCCTGCCCGAAAGCGGGAAGCCCCAGCAGGTCCGCCGGGGTGTAAGGGCCGATTATATTGCCTTCGGAATAGAGCCAGTATCTCATAAGTCGGCGCGGGAGCCTCCCGCGCTTATGGAATAATTCTACACGCCCTGAATTAAGGATTTAAGGCAAAGATATGGCGAATTTGTTACAGGGACCGGGGGTCAGCCGGCCCGGAGCTTGTCCATGCCCCGCTCCAGCCTGCGGACCGCCTCTTCCCTGCCCAGCAGCTCGGCTATCTCCACCGCCCCGGTGGGGGTGACGGCCAGGCCGGAGAGCGCTATGCGCAGCGGCCACATGACGGCCCCGGTCTTGAGGCCTTTCTCCGCCGCGTAGGCGCCGAGCGCCGCCAGGATGGACTGGTAGTCCCAGGCAGGCAGGCCGGACAGCAGGGCCTTGAGGTCGCCGAGCGCGGAGAGGCAGCCTTCGGGCGTGGTCTTGTTCTTCTTGTTGACGAAGAGTTCCGCGGAATAGCCGTCGTCGAGCTTCGACAGGAACGCCGTCATCCCGGGGATATCGGAGGGTTTCTCCACCTTCCCCTGTATATAGGCGCTGAGCCTGGAGAGGTCCGTGCGCCCGGAGAGTTCCGCCGGGTAGAACCCGGAGAACAGCTCATGCGCCTTTTCGGGCGGCAGGGCCTTGATATGCTGGCCGTTGAGCCAGGCAAGCTTCACCTCGTCGAAGGTGGCTGGCGCCTTGCCGATGCGGGCGACGTCGAAGGTCTTTACCAGGTCGGGGATCGTGAAATATTCCTGCTCGGTGCCCGGGTTCCAGCCCAGCAGCGCGATATAGTTGAGTATCGCCTCCGGCAGGTACCCCCTGTCGAGGAAATCGGAAAGAGCGACGCTGCCCTCGCGCTTCGACAGTTTCTTGCCGCTCGGGCCCAGGATATGCGGCAGGTGGATATGCTCTGGATACGCCCAGCCGAAAGCCCCGTAGAGCAGTATGTACTTGGGAGTGGAAGAGAGGTACTCGCAGCCGCGCAGGACATGGGTGATGCCCATCAGGTGGTCGTCCACTACGTTGGCGAAATTGTAGGTCGGGAAACCGTCGCGCTTGAGCAGGATCTGGTCGTCGAGCTGTTTGTTCTCCACCGTTATATCGCCGTAGATAAAATCCTTGAAGGAGGTGGAGCCTTCCTTGTCTATCCTCTGGCGTATGACGAAAGGCATTCCCTTGTCCAGGTTTGCTCGCACTTCGGCCTCTGAAAGCCAGGAGCAACGGCCGTCGTAACCCAGTATCGGCCCGTCCTGCTCTTCCCCGCTCTTCTCCTCCGCCTGCACGGCTTCCTCCTGCTTCTCCGTCTTCTCGCAGAAGCAGCGGTAGGCGCGGCCGGAGGCCAGCAGCTTCTCCGCATATTCACGGTAGATCTGACGGCGCTCGCTCTGGACATAGGGCCCCGCCGGTCCGCCCTTGTCCGGGCCTTCGTCGTAGTCCAGGCCGGTAACGCGCAGGCTTTCGTATATGACGCGCACGCTGTCCTCGACGAGCCGCGCCTGGTCGGTGTCCTCTATGCGCAGAATGAACCTGCCGCCGCGTCCGCGCGCGTACAGCCAGGCGTAGAGGGCGGTGCGCAGGTTGCCTATGTGCATATAGCCCGTGGGGCTGGGAGCGAATCTGGTCCTGACTTCCATGTTGAGGTTCTCCTATTTCGATTCAGCCAGCAGTTCCCGGGCGTGCTTAAGCCCCAGGTCGGTGGATTGTCGCTTCCCCCCCAGCATGCGGGCGATCTCGGCCTCGCGCGCCGCGGCGTCCAGAAGGCGCACTCCGACGGAGGAGGCTCCGCCCTTCACCTGCTTCTCCACGAAGAAATGGGCGCCGCCGAAAGCCGCGACCTGGGGAAGATGAGTTACGCAGAACACCTGCTTGCCCGCGGCCAGGCGCGAGAGCTTCTCTCCCACGAGCCGGCCGACGACGGCGCCGACGCCCGTGTCGACTTCGTCGAAGACCATGACCGGCACCTTATCGGCCCCCGCCAGGACGGTCTTTAGTCCCAGCATGACGCGGGACAGTTCTCCCCCGGAGGCCGTGCTGCGCAGCGGCCGCGGAGGCTCACCGGGATTGGGGCAGAAAAGGAACTCGACGGAATCGACGCCGCTCCTGGACGGAGCGGATTCGTCCGCCTCTACGGAGACGGAGAAGCGCACCTGCGCGAAGCCGAGGCCCTTGAGCTCGGCTTCCACCGCTTTTGAAAGTTTTTTGGCCGCGGCCAGCCGGCCGGCGTGCAGCTCCGAGGCCAGCTCCTCGAAGCGGGACCGGGCCTTCTCCAGCGCGGCTGAAAGGGCGGCCTCGTTGGCGCCGGCGTTCTCCAGGCCGTCTATCCTGGCGCGCAGTTCCTCCGCTTTCGCGTTCATCTCCGGCAGTCCGGGGCCGTATTTCTTTTTGAGGGCCGAGATCTTTTCGAGCCTGGCGATAACCTCCTCCAGGCGCGCGGGGTCGGCGCCGGCGGAGTCGCGGTATGAGCGCAGCTCGGAGGCCGCGTCCTCCAGCGATATCCGGGCCGAGGCGACGGTGTCGGAGAGCGAACCCAGGGCCGGGTCGAGATCGGCCAGCTCGGCCAGCCGGGCGGCGGCCCTTGAAGCGAGCGCCACGGCCGAGCCTTCGTCGGAAAAAAGGGCGTCGTAGGCTTCTCCGGCGAGCCGGGCTATCTTGTCGGAATTTTTGAGCCGCGGATAGGAAGACTGCAATTCTTCCTCCTCCCCCTCTTTTACCGCCGCGGCCTCTATCTCGGCAAGCTGGTAGCGCGCCAGGTCCAGAAAGCGCTCGCGCTCGTCCTCGCTCATCCTGGCGGCGCCCAGCCGGGCTTCGGCGTCGGCCATGGCCTCCCAGGCCTTGCCGAC
>DNQL01000136.1 GCA_003500765.1 Elusimicrobiota bacterium
GTTTCGGCCGCGGCCACGCTGCCGGTCAGCGTCACGAAAGCCTTGCCGCCCAGGGCCATCGCCAGGCGTATCTCGATGAGGCGCACGTCGGCGGCCTTGACCGCGGCGTCGGCGGCCTCGATGAGGGCGGAGACCGAGAAGGACTCGATCACTCCCAGCGACTCCAGCTCTCCGGCCGGGCCGGTGCCCTCTATGGCCGGAAAGACCTGGGGGTGTATATTGGGTATGACGAACTGGTCGACCAGCGCGTGCGCCGCCTTGGACGAACCGGCCTCTACGGCGGCGTTGACCGCGCCGACCTCGCCTGAGACCAGTATCACGTACTTGCCGGGGCAGATGGAGCGCGAGACCAGCATCCGCACGTCGGAGGTTTTGAGCATCGCGTCGGCGGTTTCTAGGCCCTTCGCCACGCTGGAAAGCTCCACGCCGCCTATGGCGCTAAGGTTGTTTGCCATTTTCAATCCGCCTTGATCTCGACATAAAGATGATTGACGCGCGTCACGACCCCGTCGACGCTGGCGTGCACGGGGCAGCCCAGCTTGTCGGCCGGCAGGTCGCCCACGATATCGCCGCGCCGCACGCGCTGGCCTTCTTTCACCGCCGGGGAGCAGGACGCGCCGATATGCTGGGACAGCTGTATACGCACCGAACCCGGCCTGTACCTGAAATCTTCGTAAGGCGCGTCCTTCAGATAATCCTCGAGCCCCAGCCTTTTCACCAGACGGGAGACCGGGACCTTGCGGAAATCGCGCAGCGGGTGGGCCTGGTTGGAAGAGCGGCCGGCCAGGGAGGAATTCTTAAGGCCCACCTTCGCTTCGCGCAGGTCGCCCTTGGCCGCCACACAGGCCTCGCGCGGGTGCAGCCCTTCGGGGCAGGCGTAGAGGCTGCAGAGCGAACATTCGCAGCAGGCCAGCGCGTATTCGCTGTGCAATTTCTTCTCCGGGCCGCCGGAGAAAAGCAGGCTGCGCATGACGCGGTGAGGCTGCACCTGGTGGCCCAGCAGGTAGCGCGGGCAGAACTCGGTGCAGAAAGAGCACTGGTCGCAGGCCGACTTGCCTATGCGGGAGAAAACCGCCCGCGGCTGAGCCTTCTTCTGTATCAGCGGGTGGTCCTTGGGCAGGACTATGAGCCCGCCGGAGGACCGGTTTATTATCGTCGAAAAATCGGGTATCACTTTGCCCATCATCGGGCCGCCGTCTATGCCGACGGGGTCCTTGACCGTCGAGCCGCCGCACAGTTCAACCGCTTCGGCGTAGGTCACGCCTATCGGGACCTTGAACGTGGCGGGCTTCTTCACGGCGCCGGCCACGGTTATCCACTTCTCGACCACCGGGGTCTCGCCGGCGCGGGCGGCGTTATAGAGCGTTTCGACATTGCTGACCACGCAGCCCACGTCGAGCGGGATGCCGCCGGCCGGGACTATCCTGCCGGTCAGCTCGGCGACAAGGCACTGCTCGTCGCCGGCCGGGTAATAATCGCCCATCGGGCCGACGGATATATTGCGGCGGGTACGGGCTATCTCCTCCAGCCGCTTCACGAGCTTCTCATGCTTACGTTTGATGCCGAAGACGCCCGTCGTGGCCCCGACAGCCTTCATCATCAGCTCCAGCCCGTCGAAGACCTTTTCGGCGTGAAGCTCCAGCAGCTTCTGGTCCTTCTTGAGCAGCGGCTCGCACTCAGCCGCGTTGACCAGCACTAATTCGGCCCGCCCCCCCGCCTTTACATAGGCGGGAAAGCCGGCGCCGCCGGCACCTACTACTCCGGCGGCGCGCAGCTTGGCGGCGAATTCCTGCTGGAACGGCATCGGTCGTTCTACCGGGCGGCGACCATGCGCTTCTTAACGGCGGCGGAGAGGCGCTTGACGCCTTCGTTTATCTGTTCGGGCGAGGCGAAAGAGAAGTTCAGGCGCATCGTGTTCTTGCCCGAACCGTCCGAATGGAAGGCCGAGCCTATAACGTAGGCTACGTTCTCCTTGAGCGCGTCCTGGAACATATCGTCGGCGCTCATGTGCTCCGGCAGGCGCACCCACAGGAAAAGGCCGCCCTCGGGGTTGGTCCAGGTGACGCCCTCGGGCATGTTCTTCTCGAGCGCGGCTACCATCGTGTTCTTCTTGAGGCGGTAGTCTTCTTTGATCACCTTGATATGCTTCTCGAAGTAGCCGGTGCGCAGGAACTCCGCGGCGATGAGCTGGTTGAGGCTGGAAGTGCACAGGTCCAGCGACTGCTTGAGTATCTCCAGCTTCTTTATTATCTGCTCATGGGCCAGGATTATGCCCAGGCGCAGGCCCGGGGCGAAGGTCTTGGACAGCGTGAACAGCGAGATGATATTGTCGGTCTTGCGGGTCTCCTTGTCCATGCGGTAGAGCATCTTGGGCTCCGTGCCCTCGAAGCGGATCTGCCGGTACGGCGAATCCTCTATGACCGCGACATTGTACTTATCGGAAAGCTCTACGACCTTGGTCCGCTTCTCTTCGGACAGCGTGACGCCGCTGGGGTTCTGGAAGTCCGGGACCAGGTAGACGAACTTGTAATGCTCGTCCTGGGCCTTGAGCCAGGCCAGCTTCTCCTCGAGCTCGTCGACGGCTATCCCGTCGTCCTCCAGTTTAACGCCGATGAACTCGGCGCCGTAGGAGCGAAACACCTGCAGGGCCCCCATGTAACTGGGCTTCTCGACGATGACGGGGTCGGAGGCGTCTATAAAGAGGCGGCCGACCATGTCCAGCGCCTGCTGGCTGGCCGTGGTGATGATGAGGTTCTCGGGCCTGGCGTCGATGTTCTCGTACTTCTTGAGGAACTTGACGAACTCCTCCTTGAGCTCAGGCAGGCCGTCAGTCGGCCCGTACTGCAGGGCAACCTTGCCCTTCTTGGCCATTATTTCCTTCACGGTTTCGGCGACGAAATCGTACGGGAAATGTTCGGCGGCCGGCAGGCCTCCGGCGAACGAGATTATGCCCGGCTGGTTGGTGGTCTTGAGAAGCTCGCGGATGACTGAAGCTTTGGTGCGGCGGGGCGCTGTTGCGATGTTCTTTGCGATGTCTATCATGGCTACCTCCGGCGTTCTATTCGGCGGCCCGGGCTCGGCGTCCGCCGCACAACTATCAAATAATTTACCTATTTAATCCCGCCAGTTCAAGGAGAATCTGGGGCCGCGGCTGGGCCGCCCAGGGCGGCCGAAAAATAGTCGGCGTTCTCGCGGTAGAAGGCCTTTTTTTCCGGCTCCCGTTCCGACGAGGCGCGGCGCGAGAAGGTCTTTAAGGCCCTCAGGTAGGCCGACCGCCTGGCGGCCGAAAGGTCGGCCGGGAAGGGCCTGCCCGTCCTGGCGGAAGCCTCCTCCAGGGAACGGAACAGGAGCGCCAGGTCGCCGGCCGGCATCTTCTCCCCCCTGTCCCTGATATGCGCGGCCGCCTGGAGTATCGCCAGGGCCCCTTTGGTGCGCAGTTCGCGCGCGGCGGCGGACTTCTCTCCCGGCGGCAGTTTTTCCTCGGCCTGGGCAAGGCAGTCCAGCGCCAGTTTGTAGTCCCCGGCTTCCAGTCCGGTCGAGCCCAGGAGCAGCAGCGCCTCGGCGCTGAAGGACGGCCAGCGGGAGGTGTAAAAATCCTCCAGGAAAGAATCGTAGGCGGCCCGCTCGGCTTCGGCCGCCGCGGCCTCCTCTTTCCCCGCGTCGTAAGCCGAAGAGTCTCCCGTGGCGTAAGCGGCTATGCGTCCGTCGGCGGCGCGCGCCCGGGCGAGCCGGCCGGCCTCTTCCAGTTCGGTATAGCCCATAGCCTCGTCGCGCAGGTAGCGGGAACGGATATACTCGCGGTAGCGGTCCGCGTCCAGAGAGAGCTCGATATAGCCGGCCAGGGAATGAGCCGTATAGACGTCCTGCCCCTTGCCGGCGAGAAAGTCCGCCAGGAGCTCCGGCGAATCCGCCAGCTTTTCGTGGAAGTAGAGGTCCTCGGTAAAATAAGCCTCGTATTCGAACTCGACGGGGCTGCCGGACGCGTCGCCGGCGCGGTAGCGCGGGTAAAGGTAGGACTGCAGAGCGTGGACCAGCTCGTGCAGGAACAGCGCGTCGGCGCGTTTGACGAATTCGGACCGGGCTCCCTTGCCGACGTTGAGGATCTCGATTATGCGCGAATCCCGGTATCCCTTTATATCGAAGAACTTCTGGACGTGGCGGGTGTTGAAATAGACCGCGTTCTCGGCGAGATCGTACCAGGCGACGCGTTCGGCGGGGGCGCGCCGCAGGAGAAGGCGCAGCCCGGCCGACTCCGGTTTGGCGTCCAGCCGGGCGTAAAAGTCGCGCCCGGTGCGGCGGGCGGTTATGGCCTCGCGGAATTCCCCGAGCAGCTTGGCTCCCAGGCTGTCGTCGTGTCGATAGGCCCGCGCCGGGGAAGGCAGGAGGGCGGCCAGGACCAGCAGGGCGGCGGCGGACTGTCTCATATGAGGACATTATAGGATTGTAGCAAGCAAGTTAAAATGTCATGGTTTTCGTTTTTTAGAAATGTCAGGGTAGTCTGGCCGTCGTTGTTTGTTGCGGCGCGTGCTTCCCGGGCCAATTAAACCGCCTCCAGGGATGATCTTTGGCTGGAACGCAGGACCCCTTCGGCGGCCTTTCCATCTCCCTCAGTCTGCTTTTGTTGGTCGCATAATAGCCCCTGTAAGGGGGCTTCTCGACGCCCTTGTATCGCAGATACGCGCCTCTTAACCTCAGATACAGGCCGCCGTCCAGCCTTTCCTCCACCGTCACGATAGACCCGGGCCGCACCCGCACCGCCTGTTCAGCCGCCAGCTGCAGGAACTTGTTCCTGTAGCGCAGCGTGTAGTCGTTGGCTACCGTCCGGTTGAGCTTGCTGCATAATATTCCATCGAGCTTATGCGTCCTAAGCAGCGCCCGGTGCGCGTTAGCCGGACTGGCCGGCGCCACCGCGAATTTGGCGTTGTGTTTCGGTATGTAGGTCTCCAGGAACTTGTTCGCCGACTCCATGTCGCATATCCCGGCCAGGCGAAGCTCTTTGACCAGCCGGTCCTGATGCGTCCTGAAGCCGCGCTCCACCCGGCCTTTCGCCTGCGGGCTGTCGGCGAAGATCATCTGCACGTCCAGCTCGCCCATGGCCCGCGTGAACTGTGACAGCGGCGTTTCATCGCGCAATTCCTCGTCGATATCCGCCTGCCGGTTTATCTTATATATCGAATCCTTGTCCACGTAAAACGCCACCGGCCGCCCGTTCAGCTTCAGATAAGCCTTCGCGCAGGCCATGAGGTTCGCCGTGTCTTCGACAGTTATAAACCTCCCGTACAGAATGCGGCTCGTGGCGTCGTCGATGAAGATCAAAAGCGCGCACTTAGGGCCGCGCTTTTCGAACCAGGCGTGCTCGGACCCGTCCAGCTGCACCAGCATCCCCACGCAGTGGCGGCGCTCGCGCCACTTGCGGTGCCTGGGCTTATAGGGCTTCGGGCGGTATAGCCCCTCGCCTATCATCACCTTCCGCAGCGTGTTGACCGATATGCGGACG
>DNQL01000001.1 GCA_003500765.1 Elusimicrobiota bacterium
CGGGGCGCTCCGGCCTGACATAGTCGCCGGGCGCTGACTTGGCGAGCTGGCGGGCCAGCGCCTCCTCGGGCACGGCCAGGCGGGCCGCTATTATCCTGAGCCATTCGCTCTTGACTATCTCGTCCCGCTGCCTGGCGACGGTATCCAGCAGTTTCGCCGCCAGCCTGGCCTTGTCCTGGGAGGAAAGTTTGTCGGCGCCGCCGGGGGCCAGCAGGCGCAGCTTGAACTCGACCGGGTCCATGCCCGAGACGAGGCGCTTCTCCAGCTCCGCCGCGCCCGACTTGACCGCCAGCTCGTCGGGGTCCTTGGCGGGGGAGAAATCGGCGGCCTTCACGTAGAGGCCGGCGTCCATGAAGATCTCGGCCGCGCGCACCGCGGCGTTCCTTCCGGCGTTGTCGGAGTCGAAAGCCACCGTTATCTCCGCCGAGTAGCGGGAGAGCTGGTGGGCGTGGTCGGAGGTCAGCGCGGTGCCCAGCGGGGCCACCGCGAAGGCCGCGCCGGCCTGGTGGCAGGCGATGACGTCCATGTAGCCTTCCACCACGGCGATGCGGTTCTTCTTGCGTATCTCGGGCAGGGCCTCGTAGAGCCCGTAGAGTGTGCGGCGCTTGGGGAAGAGGACGGTCTCCGGGGAGTTGAGATACTTCGGCTCCGAAGAGTCGAGGACCCGGCCGCCGAAAGCGATGACGTCGCCCGCGGGGTTGCGTATCGGGAACATGACGCGCTCGCGGAAGTAGTCGCTGACCCTGCCGCCGTCGCGGGTGGAGGCCAGGCCGGCCATGAAAAGCAGGTCGGCGGAGAAGCCGCGGGATTTAAGCTCCCGGGCCGCGGGGGCGTCGCCGCCGGGCGCCCAGCCCAGCATGAAGCGCTCGATGGTCTCGTCGGAAAGCTGGCGGTCCCGCAGGTAGGCCAGGGCCGTCTTGCCGGCGGAGGAAAAGAGGAATTTGGAGTAGAGGCCGGCCGCCGCGGCCATCAGCTTCTTGAGCTCGGTGCGCTCCTTCTCGCGGGCGGAGAGCGAACCGTCCAGGTCCCGCTTCCACTCTACGCCGGCGCGCTGGGCCAGCCGCTCGGCCGCCTCGGGGAAGCTGAGTCCCTCGATCTCGCGCAGGAAAGTGAAGATGTCGCCGCCCTTGTTGCAGCCGAAGCAGTAGAACATCTGCTTGTCCTGGCTGACCGTGAACGAGGGAGTGCGCTCGCTGTGGAAAGGGCAGCAGGCCTTGAAGTTGCGCCCCGCCTGTTTGAGCGAAGGCACATAGTCGCGCACCAGGTCGACGATGTCGACCCGGTTGCGGATCTCGTTTATTATGTCTTCGGGGCGCATCCGTTCTTCCTGAAGGATAAGGCGCAACGCCTTCCCCCCGGCGGGGGGAAGGCGCTGCGCGGCTGCCTTGTGTTCGCTTACAGGGGCCCGCGCCGCAGGAGCCGCGGGCCGGAGGCGCTCAATAGCGCCGGCCCTTGCGCATCTTGCGCCGGGCTTCCTGGGACTTGAGCTTGCGCTTGGCGCCGGGGGACAGGTAATGTTCCCTGCGCTTTATTTCCTTGAGGATGCCGTTGCGCTCGCACTCGTGCTTGAAGCGCCTCAGGGCTTCCTCTACGGATTCTTCGTCGCGTACTTTTACGAATACCACGTTATCACCACCTTGTCGCTTAAACCGTCGTTTTCAAAATTTTTCCGCAGTCTAGCCCGGAGGCCACTGCAGGCGCCTGCCGCCGAGGAGATGGTAGTGGAGATGGTCCACCGCCTGGCCGGCCTTGCGCCCGTTGTTGACTACCAGCCTGAATCCGTCGCCCACACCCATCTGCGCCGCTATCTTGGCGGCCGCCAGCTGCAGGCGGCCCAGCATGGCCGCGTCCTCCGGAACCGCGTCCGAAAGCTTGGCGATGTGCTTCTTCGGCACGATGAGGACGTGCGTGGGGGCCTGGGGGTTGAGGTCCAGGAACGCCACCATGTCCTCATCGTCCAGGACTATCCTGGCCTTTGTCTCACCGGAAGCTATCTTGCAGAAAATGCAGTCGGACATGCGCGAAGGTCTATTTTATCTTATTAACAGGCGGCAGGCAATAAGGCCGGCCGGTCAGAGCCGGGAGAGGGGGAGTGTCGTTTCCCCGTAACGGCCGGGGGTCTGTGCCGCCTTGAAGCGGGATTTGGGGTTTTTGAGCACCCTTACCGGGGTTATGTCCAGCTGCCTGGCCAGCGCCACCTGCTCGTCCGAGACGGCGAAATAAAGGGTGTAGCCCTTCTCCTTTAGGAGGCCGGCCCGCTCTTCAGCGGGGATAAAATGTATTTCCGCGGCCGGGGGCGAGCGGCGTGCGGACAGGGCTTCGGACCCTTCCCGCCCCCTTTCCGCTATCAGTTCCACCCGGAACCCCGCCAGGCGCAGAGCCCAGGAGGCCAGCCATGGCGCCGGTTTCGTCCGTTCCGGACCGTCGGAGCGGTTGACCAGGTTCCAGTAATCGGCGGATCCTTTCGGCAGGCCCTGTGCGTCGGCCTTGGCGAAGACTGGAGTGGTCCAGGCGTAGCCGTCGTCGTATTCGAAAGCGGCCGAGGCCCCGAGAACCGTGGAGGTAGCGAATATGACCGCCCAGGTGGCGGCGAAAAACACGAAGGTCCTGAACCAGAAGAGGCCGCTCAGCAGTATTCCGGCGATCCAGGCGTACATTCAGAACTCCATTACCGGCATGGCGGGACGGGCCGGCTGCCGGCGGCCGAGGCACCAGCGCAGCGTGTCGCGCACGGGGTGTTTGGAATTGGCGAATTCCATGGCCGTGGAAAGAATAGCGTGGTCGCTCTCGCTTACCATCGAATCGGGTATCGCCACGCGGTAGAGGCGCCCGGGCTGTATCGGCTGTCCGTCGGCCTCCCCTGTCCCCTTCTCCGCGTCGTAGGAAATGCCGGAGTAGGAGAGCCGCCTGCCGGACGAATCGCGCAGGAATTCCAGCAGCTCCTGCCCCCGTATCTTCACGAAGACGACATTGTTCTCGCCGGGCAGGGACCTGTAGAGGTCGCCGAGCCTGACTTCGCCGCGGGGCAGCGCGGAGCGCATATCGTCGGGGTCGAAGATGGCCGCGTCGCTGCGGGCCCAGCGCCTGAGGCAGGCCGCGGCCCACGCGC
>DNQL01000173.1:0-211 GCA_003500765.1 Elusimicrobiota bacterium
TCCGCCCACTGGAACAGGTCGCGGACGGCCGCACTGTCCTTGAAGGGCGCCGTCGCGATGGAGACCAGCTCCAGGCCGAAGAAGATCAGGCCGAAGTAGAAGATTCCCTCGCCGATCTTCTTCCACTTCTCCCTGGCGAAAAACCAGAGCATGCCGCCAAAGCACACGATCACGGGGGAGATCTCGGTGACCTTCCAGACGACGAGCTGCA
>DNQL01000173.1:287-1105 GCA_003500765.1 Elusimicrobiota bacterium
TGGCCGTGCTGCTCTGGAAAAGGACTGTCGTGGCGATGCCTGTCGCCAGGCCGTAAAGGGGCCGCTCAACGGCCAGCCTGAAGAACTGGCGGATGCGTACGTTGCTGAGGTAGAGCTGCACCTCCTCGCTGAGGCGCATCATCCCGAACAGGAAAAGGGTGATGCCTGCCGAAAAGAGGAGGATTTCCCGAACCCACGTCATGGCCGTCAGCGCCTCCGCGGCTCCCCGAGCCCCCAGCCGGCGCGGATCTTCCACTGCCGGCCTTCCCTGATCAATTCAAATTTTTCCTGAAGCATCCTTCGCGGAATGCCCTCGGTCTGGTACTTCTGCTCGAAGGCCCCCACATTGCGTCGGACGAAGGAGACATTCTCGAGGGCGCTTTCAGGGTAGGCGGCCGCTTCAAGGGCGCCGGAGACCTCGCCGACGATGGCACGGAAGTCGGGGATGCTGAATTCCACGGTCCCGCAGGCGTGTGTCTCATCGACCTGTGCCACGTCGCGGACGGTGTAGCCCATGAGCCGATGCAGGTTTCGGGCGAGGAAGGTCCCCGAGTCTTTCCTTTCCGCGATATAGGCCTCGAGGCTCCTGGCCGAGCGGTCTTCCGAGGAGAGGTGCTGCCAGGCTTCTTCGTAGTTGCCGTTCATATAGGCGGAGACATACAGGTCCAGCGTCTCGCCGGGTTTGGACTCGTCACCGCCCGACGCGCACCCGGCCAGGACCAGGCACAGGCCGCAAGCAAAGAGTCCCCGGATGAGACTGCACCTCATAAAATCCTCCGTGACAGGCGGAATCTGCAAAAAGCGCGCCCCGCGCGCTT
>DNQL01000173.1:1166-2583 GCA_003500765.1 Elusimicrobiota bacterium
ACTAGCCACTTCTTCACGAGACTTCGATCTTGGCGTCCACGGCAATGCAGCCTTTCCCCTTACCGTAGAGAATAAGCGGGTTGATGTCAATGTTGCAGATCTCGGGGTGGTCCACGAGCAGCTTCGAGATGCCCGCGATGCAGCGTGCCAGGGCCTTCACATCACGTGCCCCCCTGCCGCGGAACCCCTTCAGAAGCCCCGACGACTTGATTTCCAGGGCCATGGACTCGGCCTCTTTTGCCGTCAGGGGGATGACGCGCATGGCCGTGTCCTTGAGCAGTTCGACAAAAATGCCGCCGAGCCCGAAGAGCACGACGTGGCCGAACTCGTTGTCCTTCCTGGCCCCGATGATGACCTCGGTTCCGGCCGGCGCCATCTTCTGGACGAGACAGCGTCGGGCTTTCATGGCCTTGAAGGCTTTCCGCAGTTCCTGCTCGCCGGTGATGTCGAGCACGACACCCCCCTTCTCCGTCTTGTGAAGGACACCGGGGTCGGCTGTCTTGAGGGCCACGGGGTAGCGCAGGCGCCGCGCCGCCTTGACGGCCGAATCGGCGCTTTCGGCCACTGCAAGCCCGGCATGGGGGATGCCGCAGGAGCCCAGGAGGGCAAAGGCCTCGTCGGGCGCCATGAACCCTGGCTTCAGGGGCGGGCTTTTCTTCGGCCGTGCAGGGCGCTTCGGTGCGGCTGCGCGCCTGCCTGCCTGGAAACGGTGATGCCACAGCGAACGCGAAAGGGCCTTGAGCGCCGTGTCGACATCCTCGAACAGGAAGGCTTCCGCTTCCTCTTTCACGGAAAACCAGGTGTGCTTGTCGGGGATGATGCAGGGAATGACGGGTTTTCCATAGCGGCGGGAAAGGTCGAGAGAGGCCGAAAGGAGCCGCCTCGACGGCGCAACCTCCAGGCTGGCGACGTAGGCGTGGCTGATGACGACCCCGTCGACACCGTCTTCTGCGAGGGCCTTCTCCACGATGCCGGCGTAGGCGTCGATGTTGAAGATGTCCCCCATGTCCAGGGGGTTCGACATGCGGATCACGCCGGCCCGGATGTGTTGTCTCACGTGGCTGAAAAAATCCTCGGAGAGTTTCGCGAGTTCGAACCCGTAGCGGTGGACCGCGTCGGCCAGCAGCACCGCCTGCCCGCCGGAGCGCCCCAGGACGGCAAGCCGCGGTCCCTTGATGACGGGAAGCGAGAAGACCTTGAAGCTCTCCATCATCTCGGTGAGGTTTTGCACGCGGTGGATCCCCGCCTGCCGGAAGGCCGCCGTGACGACGTCGTCGTCCCCGGCCAGCGCCGCCGTGTGAAAGCGCGCGGCGTGGCTGCTTGCGGGGTTGGTGTTGGCTTTCAGGACGATGAGCGGCTTCTCGGTCGCCGCCGCCAGCTTCATGAGCCGGACGCCATCGGCCACGTCCTCCAGGTA
>DNQL01000313.1 GCA_003500765.1 Elusimicrobiota bacterium
GCCGCAGGCCGGTGGAACAGAAGGGCTCGGAGTTCTGGATAGAGGCGGACAGCCTGGTAGTGGCCATAGGCCAGAGCCCCAACCCGGTGATACAGCAGACCACCCCGGGTCTCGATACCAACAAGTGGGGCGGCATAGTGATAGACGAGGCGACGGCCCGCACCTCGCTGGACGGCGTCTACGCCGGCGGCGACGTGGTGCGCGGCGGCGCGACGGTCCTGCTGGCGATGAAGGACGGTAAGGCGGCCGCCAAAGCCATACACGAAAAACTGACCGCCGGGAGCGCCAAATGAACCGCGATATCTATTCGACCGAAGGACTTTACCGGATAACGGAGAAGACGGACCTTTCCCCCTCCATATCCAGGCACGTCATCTACGCGCCGCTCATAGCCGCCAAGGCGAAGGCCGGCCACTTCGTCATACTGCGCGCCGGCGAGGGCGGAGAGCGCATCCCCGTCACGCTGGTGGACTGGAGCCCGGAGAACGGCACCGTGACGGTGATAATACAGTCCATCGGCAAGAGCACGGCGCATATGAACGCCATGAAGGCCGGCGATTCTTTCACCGACGTGGCCGGGCCGCTCGGAACCCCGGTGGAGATAAAGAAATGGGGCACGGTGCTGGGCGTGGGCGGCGGCGTGGGCATAGCCGAGCTTTATCCCATCGCCCGGGCCTACAAGGAAGCCGGCAATAAGATCGTCTCCATCCTGGGCGCGCGGTCCAAAGACCTGCTGATACTGGAAAAAGAGATGGCGGCGCTGGGCGAGGTCATGGTGACCACGGACGACGGGTCCGCCGGTAAGAAAGGCTTGGTCACCGACGCGATGAAGGAGCTTTATGCCGCGGGCAAGGGACCGGACGCTATCTTCACCATCGGACCGATAATAATGATGAAATTCGTCGGCGAGACCTCCCGCCCGCACGGCACGCCGACCTTCGCCAGCCTCAACCCCGTCATGCTGGACGGTACGGGCATGTGCGGCGGCTGCCGGGTCGAGGTCGGCGGCAAGCCGAAGTTCGCCTGCGTCGACGGGCCGATGTTCGACGCACACCAGGTCAACTTCGACCAGCTGATGAAGCGCACCGCCGCCTACCGCGAGCAGGAGCGTTCGGCGCTGGACAGATATTCGAAGGAGCATAACTGCCGCATAGGCCTTCATTGAGGAATATTGACAGCTCGCGGCTATTAGTGGCAGAATTCAACCGGGTAGTTAAGTCAGCAAGTGATCGGGGAGGAAAAATAATGAAAAAAGTACTTATAGCGGTAGTAGCCATGGCGTTCAGCTCCACCGCCTTCGCGGCCGGTTACGGCAGCGCGGGTTGCGGTCTGGGCAGCCTGGCGTTCCAGAAGAACGACATGACCCAGGTGCTCGCGGCCACCACCAACGGCACTTTCGGCAGCCAGACCTTCGGCATAACGTTCGGCACCTCGAACTGCAACGCCGAGGGCATGGTAAAGCTGAGCATGGCCCGCGAGTCGTTCATCGAGGCCAACTACAAGGACCTGTCCCGCGACGCCGCGGCCGGCAAGGGCGAGTACGTCAACAGCCTGGCCGTGCTCTACGGGTACACCCCGCAGACCGCCTGGCAGTTCTCGCAGATCCTGCAGAAGAACTACACGACGATCTTCGCCGCCAACGACGCGAAGACCGCCGTCACCGTCATCAACAAGCTCGTCCCCGTTATCTGATAACGGCGGCAGCCCGATGATGGTTATTAAACGGACCGGGGCCAGCAAGCGCCCGGTCCGTTTTATTTTTCCCCTCTTTCTTCTCCTCTTCCCGGCCCTCGCTTCCGCCATAACCCCGCAGCAGGAACTGCGCCGTCTCACCCTGCGCCAGGCCGCGCTCAAGGCGGAGCTGTGGGAGGACGCCTACTGGCGCCGGCTGCTCTACTACGAGGACGGGCTCCTGGGCGGGGCGCAGAGCCCCTGCACGAACCCGAAGTTCTTCCTGTCCAAATGGGGACGAATAAACCCCCGGCTGGAGCTGGAAGCCGCCATAGACGGCCTGTTCCACGAGGGCGAGGCCGACGAGGCTCCCGCCTGCGCCTTCCCGGAGCGCTACCGCTGGCTCAGGGAAAAACTGGGGCTCTCCGCTGAGGCGTTCCCCCCGCCGTCCTGCCCCAAGTATGAAAGCTGGCGCGGCAGGCTGGATATAGACAAGGTCAGCCTTCTCTTCGCCGCCGGCTATCTCAATAACCCTTCCACTCTCTACGGCCACACCTTCCTGCGCCTGCATACCCGCGGCGGGGCCGGTGCCGACCTGCTGGACTACACCATAAATTACGCGGCCACAACCGACGCCAGGGGCGGCCTTCTCTACGCGCTCAAAGGCCTCGTCGGGGCCTATCCCGGCCAGTTCTCCACCATCCCGTATTACCTCAAGATACAGGAATACCGTAATATCGAGAACCGCGATCTCTGGGAATTCCCGCTGAACCTGACGGACGAGGAGATAGACCGGCTGCTGCGCCACGCCTGGGAGCTGGGCAAGGCCTCTTTCCCCTACCTCTTCTTCACGCGCAATTGTTCCTGGCAATTGATGCCGCTGCTCGATATCGCCAAGCCGGGGCTGAACGTCTCGGACCGCTTCGGTCTCTGGGTGATCCCCTCCGATACGGCCCGCGCCGTAATTTCCGCTTCCCCTCCCGCCGAGCCGGTATGGCGGCCTTCTCTCTGGAAGACGGTGGAATGGAAGCGCTCGCAGCTCTCCCCTTCGCAGCGCGCCTCCGTGCTGGAGCTGGCCCGCGGCGACCAGGCGGCCGAACTGGCTCGCCTCGCGCCCGTTCACCCGGCGCTTAAAGCCCCGGTGCTGGAGCTGGCCGCCGATTATCTCAACTGGCGCTACCACGCGCGCAAGAT
>DNQL01000254.1 GCA_003500765.1 Elusimicrobiota bacterium
CTCCGCCGGCCGACGCCGCCGTCGAGCAGCCCGCCGAGGAGCCGGTCCGCACCGAGGAGTAATATCCCGCGGCCGGTTTCCCCCCGCCCCCGCCTCCGCGCGGGGGCGCGGCAGCAGTCACTTCTCTCCAAGGAGACATCATGAGCGTTGTTATCAAGAGCGAACAGGTTATGACCCTGCGTTCCAAGACGGGCGCGGGCATCATGGATTGCAAGTCGGCGCTTAACGAGTCGCAGGGCGACCTCGAAAAGGCCGTGGAGATACTCCGCAAGAAGGGCCTCGCCGGCCTGGCCAAGCGCGCCGGCCGCGAGATGAAGGAAGGCGTGGTCGTGGTCAAGTCCTCCGCCGACGGCGCCAGGATCGCGATGGTCGAGATCAACTGCGAGACCGACTTCGTCGCCAAGAACCAGGACGTGAGCGCGCTGGCCGAAGGGCTCTGCGCGGCGATGCTGGAGAAGCCGGACTACGGCAATCCCGCCGACAGCGCCGACGCCAAGGAGCGCCTGCAGCCCATAGCCATGAAGCTGGGCGAGAACATGCAGATCCGCCGCGGCGTCGTCCGCGGTTCCGCCGCGACCGTCTGCAACTATTACCTGCACTCCGATTCCCGGAAGGCCTGCCTCGTCGAGCTCGGCTTTGCCGGCGACCCGGCCAAGGCCCGCGAAGGCCTGGCCGTCCTGGCCAAGGAGATAGCGATGCAGGCCGTGGCCATGGGCCCGAAGTTCCTGCGCCGCGAGGACGTCCCCGCCGAAGTGGTGGAGAAAGAGCGGGAGATCTACAAGGCCAAGACCGTCCAGGACGAAGAGGCCGCCAAGGCGAAGGCCGCCGAGACCGGCAAGCCCTGGAAGCCCAAGCCGCCGGAAGCCCTCGAGAAGATGCTGGAGGGCCGCGTCAACAAGTTCTACCAGGAGATCTGCCTCCTCGAGCAGGCCTCGATACGCGACTCCAAGAAGACCGTGGCTCAGTTCGTGAAGGACTCAGAGGGGCCCCTCGGCGGCGCCATCACCGTGAAGAGCTTCGACTGCTACCTCGTGGGAGTCGAATGAAGTACCGGCGGATACTCCTCAAAGTGTCCGGAGAAGCCCTCGCCCGCAGGGGCGGGGGCCACTCCATTTCCCCCGATTCCCTGACTTTCATCGCCGGCGAGATAGCCAAGTCGGTCCGCAAGGACCTGCAGCTGGCCATAGTCATAGGCGGCGGCAATATCTGGCGCGGGGCCAAGGACGGCCTCGGCATGATAAACCGCGTCACCTCCGACAACATGGGCATGCTCGCCACCGTCATCAACGCGATGGCCCTGCAGTCCGCCCTGGAGCACCGCGGCGTGGCCACCCGCGTGCAGACCGCCATCGAGATCTCGCGCCTCGCCGAGCCTTTCATACGGCGCCGCGCCATACGCCATCTCGAGAAGGGCCGCGTAGTTATCTTCGCCGGCGGCACCGGCAATCCCTATTTCACCACCGACTCGGCGGCCGCGCTGCGCGCCGCGGAGATAGGCGCCGACGTTATCTTCAAGGCCACGCAGGTCGACGGCGTTTATACCGGAGACCCCAAGAAAGACCCCAAGGCGAAGCTCATAAAGGACATCACTTACATGAAGGCCATCGAGCGCAGGTTGCGCTTCATGGACACCAGCGCCCTGAGCCTGTGCATGGAGAACAATATCCCGATACTCGTCTTCGATCTCCACAAGCCCGGGAACATAAAGAGGGCCGTGGGCGGTGAGCGCGTCGGCACCCTTATCGTCAATGACTGAGAAGGAAAAGATACTCGCGGCCGTAAAGGACCACCGGGAACTGCTCGGCTGGTTCGAGGGCTCCGCCCCCCTCCTCGCGGAGATGGCGGCCGCCGTTTCCGCTTCCTTCGCCGCCGGAGGGAAACTCCTCATTTGCGGCAATGGCGGCAGCGCCGCGGACAGCCAGCATATCGCAGGCGAGTTCGTCGGCCGCTTCAAGCGCGAGCGCCGCGCGGTCCCGGCCATCGCGCTCAGTTCCGACACCTCCATACTCACCTGCCTCGGCAACGATTACGGCTTCGACACCGTCTTCGAGCGGCAGGTTGAGGCCTACGGCCGGCCCGGCGACGCGCTTCTGGGGATCTCCACCTCCGGCAACAGCGCCAATGTGGTGAAGGCGGCGCTCAAGGCCAGGTCCCAGGGCATGAAGGTCCTCGGCTTCCTCGGCTGCGGCGGCGGCAAGCTCGCCCCCCTCTGCGACCTCGCCTTCTCCGTCCCGTCCAAAGACACTCCCCGGGTGCAGGAGATGCACGGCCTCGCCATGCACTGTTTCTGCGCGCTGGTGGAAGAGACCCTCTAGCCGGGTCAAAAGTAAAGACCTGCCCCCTCATTTTTAATATAATTGATATCAAGGCGCGGCCCGGGCCGCGCCGCATTTCCGTTCTCAAGGAGCGTGCATATGGAAGGGGTAAACGCCGTTATCTCAGGGGCCGAAGAGGCCATGAAGGGCAAGGTGGAGAAGTTTAAGCGCGAGCTGACCTCGCTGCGCACCGGTCGCGCCAATCCCCAGCTCCTCGACTCCCTCTACGTCGAGTACTACGGTTCCCGCGTGCCGCTCAAGCAGGTGGCGGCCGTCTCCATCCCCGAGGCCCGCACGCTGGAAGTGCGCGTCTGGGACAAGGGCGCGGTGGACGCCGTCGAGTCCGAGCTGCGCAAGATGGACCTGGGCACTTCCCCCGCCCGCCAGGGCGACGTCATCCGCATCAACCTCCCCCCGATGACCGAGGACCAGCGCAAGAAGATGGTCAAGGTCGTCCACTCCATGGGCGAGGACGCCCGGGTTGCGATACGCAACGAGCGCCGCGACGCGCTGGAGAAGATCAAGAAGGCCGAGAAGGCCAAGGAGATCTCCGAGGACGATATCAAGAGGCACGAGGTCACCGTGCAGAAGCTCACCGACACCTACGTGAAAATGATCGACGACGTGGCGGGCTCCAAGGAAAAGGAACTGCTCACCGTCTGACCGGAATGGCCCCCACCCGCGCCGAAGACGAGCTCGACCCCGCCCGGGTCCCAGCCCATGTCGCCATCATAATGGACGGCAACAGGCGCTGGGCCCGGGC